>NZ_MIBT01000009.1:0-9125 GCF_001829605.1 Sulfuricurvum sp. RIFCSPLOWO2_12_FULL_43_24
CTATATTACAGATGGATACGACGTACGTATATTTTAAAGGATATCTAGATGAAAAATGAGATGATATTTGAATCAAACAATTATAAAATTGATTTAAAGAAAATTACCCGTCTTTATCCTGCCGCCTTGATCCATGCTGGAGGTGAATCCGCATCAGTATCCTTGGAATGGGCAGAATTGAAAGCGGATCAAATAACGCTTGAATCGTACGTCTTGATTTGCGATTTTGATCCTGTAGGAGAAGTTCCAATTAACCGCATTGAACTTCGTTATTCTACCAAAGAAGAGTTATTTACGGTGATGCAAGAGATTGCCCAAAAGCTTCAAAACTGAGAACCATGATGATGAAACAGCGAGTGTTGCGGCTGGCAATTCCTGCTGCATTAAAACATCTTCTGGATATTGTTCAAATTCTCATTGACATGTTGATGGTGGGGGTATTGGGTGTTGCAGCCTTAGCAGCGGTTGGATTGTCGATGCAGTTTATGATGGTAATCCAAGCATTTATGAGTGTTTATGCTATCGGCTCAAGTGCATTGATTTCCCGTTATATTGGAAGCGGAAGACGACATCGTGCGTCTGCGGTAGTCTTTGTCGGGTTATGGGTCGCTTTAGCGGGTTCCTTGATTATCGGTATGATTGGATGGACATTTTCGGCTGACTTTTTTCGCTGGATGGGATCAAGTGATGAGGTCGTGATTCTCGGAAGCGGGTATTTTGGGATACTTTCGTTAGGGATGGGATTGATCTTTCTCGATACTTTGGCTTATAGTGCCCTCTCTGCTGCCGGTGACACACGAAGTTCGCTTGTCATAAAAATCGCTTCGGCATTTCTAAACGGTGGTTTAAATTATCTTTTTATTTTCGGTCATGGCGGATTTGAGGCTATGGGAGTAGGGGGAGCAGCGTATGCGACGGTGTGTGCCTATGGGTTCAGTGTTCTGATCTATGGGTGGCTTTTAATCCGAAAAGGGGGAGTGCTGGGGATCTATCCGATCTTTACTCGGGTTGATCTGAAAAAAATGCTTTCCATCGGTACGCCTGCCGCAATTGAGAAAGTGCTAGGGGTTGGATCATTTTTACTGTTTGTTATGATGATCGCTTCACAAGGGACAGAGGCATTGGCAGGATATCAAATCGGACTCCGGATAGAAGCGTTAGCGTTTATGCCGGGATTTGGATTCTCGGTTGCAGCAATGGTATTAGCCGGACAGTATATTGGTGCCAAACAATATGATGATGCGTATGAATCGGGGATTCTCAGCGCAAAAATCGCGATGATTTTTATGGGAAGCGTCGGGATTGTTTTGGTTGCTTTTCCAGAACTAATGATCCGATTTTTTACTCAAGATCCTGAGACAATTGAACAAGCTGCACTTTATCTTCGTCTTGTCGGTATTGCACAAATTCCACTGGCTTTAACCTTTGTTTTGAGTGGTGCATTACGAGGTGCCGGAGCTACAAACTTAAGCATGCGAATTTCGATCGGTTCCCTTTGGCTTTTTAGAATTGTACCATCCTATATTGTTCTGATACTAGGAGGTGGAATTGTTGGGATTTATATCGCTATGACGATAGAAACATTTATTAAGGGATGGTGGTTTTGGAGAGTGTATCGGAAAAAGATATGGTTAAACCAAAAGGTTTAACCCTTTTTTTCTGCAGCCAGTAATTCGGCGTATTGCTGCTCAACAATTTTCAGACGATTTCGATCCGGCATTTTACGTGAAGCAATATATCCGATGATCTCTCCTGCCTCATTGAGTTTCGGGACAATATGGACAACAACCCAATAAAATTTTCCGTCTTTACGAAGGTTTTTGACGTAACCTTCCCAAATTTTCCCGCTTTCGATTATTTTCCACATCCCCTCGAAGCCTGCTTTAGGCATATCGGGATGGCGTAAGAGACTATGGGGCTGTCCGACGGCTTCGACTGCCGTGTATCCTGTCATCTCCGTAAATTTGCGGTTGACATAGGTGATAATACCTTTGGTATCGGTTTCAGAAATCAAACTTCGTCCATCGAATAAAACTTCTTCATTTACCGGGGTAGGGCGTTTCATTTAGCATGTCCTAAACTTAGATTAGAATATAAGCTTGCGATTATAACCCGATTATTACTAAAATAAAAGTTAAATTTTTTATTTTTGTCCCTTATAGATATAATATATTTGATGAATTTGAAAAGTGTGGTACAAAAATGATTAGAAACGCGCAAGCATCTATTTTTATTAGCCGTAATCGCAGTGGATACTCAATCGGCTTGGCTATGTTTGAGCCTTATGGTTTAAAAGGGTGGATTTGCGAAATTGAAGCCGAACCGTCGCATCCTTATAGCGCTATTGATCGTTTATTGCATTTACTGTTTGTGACAAATAGTACACACTTGATTATCGGGGCATCTTCAAAAGAAGTTTTTGATGAAATAGCGAGTAATTTTACAACCTTTACGGTCACTTATGATGATCGAAAGTTCGAGCTCGCCGAACAAAATAGGCTCTTTCAAACGATGTTCAATATGCATTCGCTTTTAAGTCCCATTGAACATTTAAGTTTGGAGATGCGACCCTTTTGTGCTCAGGCTTTGGCATTGATGGCGGATTATCTAAATGACCAAGAAATAACCATTAGATATTCTCTTCCTACACTTTTGGAAACGGGAGAGTTGATGGAACTTGGTAATAACGCATTAGAACAGCTTGAAATTATGAGTACTGATTCACGCGCTCCAAGTATTGCAAAACTTTTTTTAACGATGTCTACCCCGATGGGGAAGCGGTTGGGCCGTTTTCGACTTTTTTTGCCCATTAGAGACTCGCAGGAAATTTTACAACGCTTTGAATGGATTGAAAGAGTTAATCCTCATGCTCTGTGGCTTCAGGAGAGATTGCTCCGTATTGGAGATATAGAGTTTTTATGGTGGACGCTTCAAAATCGTCAAAAAGATGCATTTAACGATTTTTTTAATGCACTTGCGTCTATTATTGAAATTCAATCGTATTGTGTGCAACATAAACTGAATTCTATTCTCCCATCAGATACGCTTTTAGAAGGGTGGGAGATTGAACTTAAAAACAATTTTCATAATCGTCAATGGCTGCAGCATCAAACCCTTTTTGTTCACCGTACCATGGATTGGATCGCTCAAGTCGATGTGGCAGTATCCTCTGCGATCAATGCCCAAAAATATGCTCTTACACGTCCGGTTCTTGTGGAATCAAGTGAAGAAAACTTCTTGCAGATGAGCGGTTTACGCCATTTGTTAGTGGAAGCACAAGGTATCATGTATGTCCCCAATGATATTGTAATGGGGAATCGTGATTATCTCGATTTACCTTATCCCGACACGGTTATGTTAGATTCCAAAGTGCATGATGGAGCCAATATCCGGGGTGTATTACTTTATGGAATTAACTCCAGCGGGAAATCTTCACTGATGAAAAGTATCGGTATCGCTGTAACTTTGGCCCAAGCTGGCTTTTTTATTCCGGCGAAGGCAATGAAATTTTCACTGTTTGATGGGGTCTATACCCGTATCCAATCGCGTGATAATGTGGCGAAGTCACTCTCCACATTCGGAGTAGAGATGTTGGAACTTAACACGATTTTTAGCCGAGCAACTTCCCGTTCACTTGTTCTGGGTGATGAGATCAGTCACGGTACCGAAACTCTCTCTGCGGTTGCTATTGTTGCAAGTACTATTATGGAACTCTCACAAAAAGGGTGTCTATTCTTAATGACGACCCACCTGCATCAGCTCTCTATGATTAGTGAGCTTAGCCGTTTGCGTGAAGTCGTACATCTGCATTTGAGCGTCCGGTATGATGAGGGAAGGGATCGGTTGGTTTATGATCGAATCCTAAAATCCGGGCGGGGAAGCAGTGTTTATGGGTTGGAATTCGCCGAATCACTGCATATGAACCCCCACTTTTTACACAATGCTGCGCGGTTACGAGAAAATTTGGCAAAAGAGTATGATGTACTGGAGCTGGGAAATCAAAAAGAGTACATTAAACGCTACCGTGAAGTAGTCGCTTCTGAATGTGTGATATGCGGAGCGCTGGTACGAAATCTCCAAAAAAGTCCTATTTCAAAAGAACATCACCATCTTATAGCTTTATGTGAAATACATTCTCAGGCTATTTCACAAGGCAAAATCAAACTCAGAGGTTTTATAATGACGCCTCAAGGTTTACGTCTGGAATATGAGACGCAGTTGGAAGGAAAATAATTGAACGTTATTGAATTATTTAAAAAGCTTTTGGAATCACCCAGTGTCACACCGGAAGATGGTGGTATATTTGATTATTTGGAAGATTATTTGGAAGGATTTACCACCGTTCGCATTGACTGTGAAGGGGTAAAAAATCTTTTTGCTTATCGCCGTTTTGGAGAAGGAAAACATCTTTGTTTTGCGGGACATGTGGATGTCGTCCCAGCCGGGGAAGGGTGGCAGACCGATCCTTTTGTTGCGACTGAAATAGACGGATATATCTATGCACGCGGCGCACAGGATATGAAAAGCGGTGTAGCAGCATTTACCCAAGCACTTAAAGAAGTACGTGAATTTGAGGGGACACTGTCAATTTTACTCACTTCCGATGAAGAGGGGCCGGCGAAATTCGGGACGGTTGAAGTGTTAGCGTATCTCAAAGAGCATCATCTCCTCCCCGATGCCGTTGTCGTTGCCGAACCGACGTGCGAACAACAATTCGGCGATGCGATTAAAGTAGGCCGTCGTGGGTCGATTAACGGTATTATCGAAATCATCGGGAAACAAGGGCATGCCGCTTATCCCGAAAAAGCGATCAATCCGGTCCATCAAATTGCCCCGGTATTATCAAATATCGCCGGTGCATTTTTGGACGAGGGGGATGAATATTTTGCCCCGAGTCAGCTGGTAATTACCGATATCCGCGCAGGGATCGAGACGACCAATGTTTCACCGGGTAAGCTCAAAATGATGTTCAATGTCCGAAATTCAACTCGTACCGATAAAGAGACAATTGCTTCATTTATAGCCAAACAGTTGGAGGGCTTGGATTACACGCTGAATCTTGATCAATCGGCCTATCCGTTTGTCACTGATGCTAATACCCCTATTGTCCAAACACTTTCAAATACCATTCATGAAATATGTGGAATTACACCTAAAAACTCTACAGCAGGGGGCACATCCGATGCCCGTTTTATAGCCTTATACGGAATCGATGTAATCGAGTTTGGAGTCATTAATGATACGATTCATGCTCCGAATGAGCGGACATCGATTGATGAGGTCAATCATCTTTATGCTGTTTTTATAAAGTTGATCGATAATTTTCGGTAAAATTCCGTTTTACTAAAAGGTTAAGAATGAAAAAAACAGTTTTGCTGGTATTGTTAATGGCTAATCTTTTTGGCGCTGAGATTATATGGCAGGATACATTTGCTCACGCGCAAGCCAAAGCAAAAAAAGAGTCTAAGCCTATGTTGGTAATTATTACGACAGAGCAGTGCCGATGGTGCCGAAAGTTAGAGGCTACAACTCTTTCAGATGATGATATTATCTCTAAAATCAATAGCTCTTTCATTCCTGTTCATGTAACCCGTGATAAAAGTGTCTATCCGAAAACACTTTCAGCGAATATGGTACCGATGAGCTATTTTTTAGACGGTAATGGAAAAGTACTTTATGCGATGCCTGGATATTGGCCTACAGAGGACTATCAATCGATTCTTGACGATGCATTGCGAAAAGCTAAGAAATAAATTCTATAAGGAAAAACAGTGATTAAAAACGTACAAACGCCTAATGCTCCCGCAGCTATTGGGCCTTATTCTCAAGCAATGATCGCAAACGGTATGGTATTTACTTCAGGGCAAATTGCGCTAACTCCTGCGGGTGAAATGAACAATGGAACCGTAAGTGAACAATGTGCTCAAGTGATCGTAAATCTCAAAGCTGTATTAGAAGCATCCGGAAGCTCATTCGATAAAGTGATCAAAACGACTATCTTTTTGGCGGATATGGAGGATTTCTCAGCAGTCAATGCGATTTATGGTGAAGCGTTTGGTAACCACAAGCCTGCACGTTCTACAGTAGCCGTGAAAACATTGCCAAAAAATGCACTTGTTGAGATTGATGCTATCGCTTTAATCTAAATTTTAGTGTAAAACAGCTAGCATAACAATAAATATTATTTTAAGTTGTTTTATGAATTTTTCGTGCCAGCATATAGGTATTATCATGGATGGAAATGGCAGATGGGCTGAACGGCGAGATAAAAATCGCTCATTCGGACATGAAGCGGGAGCTCAAAAAGTTCGAGAAATAACGCAATTATGCTCCCGTTTCGGGATCCGATATCTCACTCTTTATGCGTTCAGTACTGAAAACTGGAAACGCCCCTCTTTGGAAGTCTCTTTTTTAATGCAGCTAATGACCAAGTATTTAAAAAACGAACTTCCCCTTTTGATCGAAAATAATATCCGATTTGAAACAATCGGTGATTTAAACCCATTCTCTTCAGCTCTTAAAAAACAGATTCAACTGACCAAAGAGACAACAGCACATCATACTGGACTGACACAGGTACTTGCTCTCAACTACGGAGCACACGATGAGATGATTCGTGCCATCAACCGACTTCGAGAATATGATATTACACCTACAGCTGAACAGATAGAAAACCATCTTGATACTGCCCCTTTCGGCAAGATAGACATGATTATCCGTACGGGTGGAGATATCCGTCTTTCCAACTTTTTGTTATGGCAAGCTGCCTATGCGGAGCTTTTTTTTACTTCTACGCTTTGGCCCGATTTTTCGGCAGATGAGTTTATGGGGATTTTGGAAAATTTCGAATTACGTGAACGCCGTTACGGAGGTTTGAACGGATGAAAACTATGTCTCGTATTTTCGTCACCGGGGGTGCCGGATACATCGGTTCACATGCCTGTGTTGAACTATTGGAAAACGGGTATGAGGTGATCGTGTATGATAATCTATCCAATAGCTCTGTAGAAGCGCTTCGTCGAGTGGAACAGATTACCGGTAAAAATGTGACATTTATTCAAGGCGATATTCGGGACGAAGCAGCGATAAGCGGTGCAATGAAAGGATGTGATGCAGTTATCCATTTTGCAGGGCTAAAAGCGGTGGGGGAATCGGTTGCTAAACCGCTCGATTATTATGATAACAACGTTCATGGGACATTGTGCTTATTACGTGCCATGGATATGAATAACATTAAAACACTTGTGTTCAGCTCATCGGCTACGGTCTACGGCAATCCAGAGTATCTTCCACTAAACGAATCGCATCCTTTGCGAACCACCAACCCCTACGGTCAAACTAAACTCGTTATCGAAGAGATTTTACGTGATCTGTATACCTCTGATCCCATATGGAAGATGATGATTTTACGCTATTTTAACCCAGTAGGGGCACATAAGAGCGGACTGATTGGCGAAGATCCACAGGGGATTCCGAATAATTTGATGCCGTTTGTCGCTCAGACAGCAGTTGGGCGAAGAGAGAAATTGAGTGTGTTCGGTGCCGACTACTCGACCCATGATGGAACGGGGGTTCGTGATTACATTCATGTCGTTGATTTGGCTCAGGGGCATCTTAAAGCGCTCCAAGCATTAAACACTCCCCAATGCACGGCACTTAACCTCGGGACAGGAATAGGGTACAGTGTTATGGATGTAGTGAAGGCGTTTGAGAAGGCATCGGAACGCCGTGTTCCTTATACGATCGCCTCTCGTCGGGAGGGTGATGTCGCCGTATGCTACGCCGATTCTCTCTTCTCTAACTCTCTTCTAGGATGGAGAGCCTCTCGAACGTTAGAGGATATGTGCCGTGATACATGGTATTTCCAATCCAAAAATCCGAATGGATATCAATGAAGAAAAAATCGTTAATTCACGTATGTCTCTTTCCGACGGCCGGATACGGAACACGTTTCCTTCCCGCGACTAAAGCAATGCCCAAAGAGATGCTCCCCATCCTCACCAAACCTCTCATCCAATACGGAGTCATCGTAGGAGAAGAGATCGAGCCCGCCATCTACCGTGTCAGCAGAATGTTTGAAAACCCCGCCCCTTCAGATGCACCGAGCAACCTCGCCATTATCGGACGCTATATTCGTACCCCAGATATTTTCGATATTCTCCATATAACAAAATCGGGTAGAGGGGGAGAGATTCAGATTACGGATGCGCTGATGGAACAGGCGCGTTCAGATAATGTGTCGCATATAAATTTCGAGGCAAACGTTACGACTGCGGCAGTATTGACGGCTATGTCCAATCGACGGTAGAACTCTACGAATTAGGGAAAAATAAGTGAAAAAAAATCCGATGACCAACATCATTCTCTGCGGCGGCAGCGGTACGCGGTTGTGGCCGATCAGCCGGACGCTAATGCCCAAGCAGTTTGTGAAACTGTTTGATGATAAATCGCTCTTTCAGCTCACCGTAGAGCGTAATAGTAATGTTTGTAGCTCTCAACTGATCGTCTCCAATGCTGAGCAATATTTTCTGGCACTTGATCAGCTTGAAGAAATGGCTAAAACAGAAAACCGCTACATTCTAGAACCGGTTGGACGCAACACTGCTCCCGCAATTGCATTGGCATGTATGACACTCGATTCCGATGAGCTCGTTTTGGTGACGCCTAGCGATCATCTGATTACCGATATTGACCAGTATACGACTGTCCTCCACCGTGCCGGAGCATTGGCATCTGAAGGTTTTTTGGTCACATTCGGTATCAAACCTTCATTCGCAGAAACCGGATTTGGCTACATCGAATCAGAGGGAGAAATCGTACGGGCATTTCATGAAAAACCGGATACACAAACCGCACAGCGCTATGTTGATGCCGGGAACTACTATTGGAATAGCGGGATGTTCTGTTTTAAAGTTGGAGTTTTTCTCAACGAACTTGAAAAACATGCTTCCGATATCTATGAAACCTGTAAAATCGCTGTTCAGAATCAACAGCAAATTGCAGATAACCAGATGCGTATTACACATCATGATATGATAGCTATTCCGGAAAACAGCATTGATTATGCCATTATGGAAAAAAGTTCGCTTGTCCGTGTAGTAAAAAGTGATATCGGATGGAGCGAT
>NZ_MIBT01000010.1:0-31852 GCF_001829605.1 Sulfuricurvum sp. RIFCSPLOWO2_12_FULL_43_24
TATGATTACCTTTAGATACCTTTTTTCGATGATGCGCGATTACAAGCCCCAGTTGCTTCGCGGTAATATGATCGCGATTGTTGCGACGCTGGTCAGTATCCCTATCCCTCTTCTCATCCCTTTGCTGGTCGATGAGGTATTGCTCCATAAAGGGGGGTGGATCACCGATGAAATCGATAAATTTACCCCGTTGCACGAGCCGCTTTTGTATATCGGGATTGTGTTGTTAGTAACGATCTCGCTTCGATTTTTATTTTTCGTTCTCAGCGTCCTTTCGCAGCGCTATTTCATTACCCTCTCCCAAGAGATGAGTTTCAAAATCCGAACCCAAGCACTGAATCATCTCAAATGCGTCTCGATGTCTGCGTATGAGGCTCTGGGAAGTGGAAAAGTCGTTACCCATCTGGTGACCGATATCGATACGATCGAGCATTTTTTGAGCAGTGCCCTCTCCAAACTGATCGTCTCGGTAGCAACGCTCATCGGTGTAGCGGTGGTGTTGATTTGGATCAATCCTTTGTTTGGGATTTTGATCCTTATTTTTCAGCCGATGATTATGATCGTGACACGCAAGATTTCGGGTCGGGTCGGGTTACTTAAAAAAGAGCAAAACCGTACCATCGGCGAGCTTTCCGATAGCTTGACTCAGATGTGTGATCTTTTCGGGCAGATCCGCGCGAGCAACAAAGAGGAGCGTTTTATCGAGCGCAGTATTGTTCAGGCACAGAAGCTAAAAGAGAGTGCCGGACGCTACGGTATACAGGCATTGCGGGGCGAGCGGTTTTCGTATACTCTTTTCTTGAGCGGATTTGAGATATTCAGAGCATTGGGGTTAGTGATGGTGCTGTTTTCCGATCTCTCTATCGGACTGATGTTCGGGATATTCGGATATTTATGGTTTATGATGACACCGGTGCAGGAGTTGCTCTCCTTGCAATACAGCTTTGCCAACGCAAAAAATGCCCTTGCACGACTCAACGAACTTTTGGCATTGCCAAAAGAGCCCTCCTATACTGCACATCAAGATCCCTTTGAACACAGTGAAGGGATCAGTATTGAAACCTCTTCGCTGGTTTTCGGGTACGATCCAACTGAACCGATATTGAAAAACCTCACCCTCTCCATTGGTGCCGGGGCAAAAGTGGCGATTATCGGTTCCAGCGGAAGCGGTAAAAGTACCCTGTCACAACTTTTAGTAGGATTTTATCCGCCGACATCAGGGGATATCCGTTACAATGGAGTGAGTGTTCAGGAGATCGGATTTCCCCGTATACGCGATTCGGTGTTTGTGGTTTTGCAACAGCCGTTGATGTTTAACGAGACGCTCCGATTTAACTTATCGATGGGGGATGACATCAGTGATGAAGCGATTTATGAGGCACTGCGTATTGCCCAGCTCTATGATTTTGTCTCCAGCCTCTCTAACGGACTCGAAACACAGGTAGGAAAACTGGGGATTCGCCTCTCAGGAGGGCAACGTCAGCGACTCAGCATTGCACGGATGGTATTGGCAAACCCGAAAGTGGTTATCTTTGACGAATCAACCTCTGCTTTGGATGTTCATACGGAAAGTGCATTATTTGAAGCATTGGAGAAATTCTTGAAAGGCAAAACGGTCATTATCATCGCCCACCGCCTTAGCACGATTACCAAAGCCGATTATATTTATGTTCTCGAGAACGGCGTTGTCTTGGAAGAGGGTACACGTGAAGCAC
This sequence comes from Sulfuricurvum sp. RIFCSPLOWO2_12_FULL_43_24, assembly GCF_001829605.1. Classification (NCBI taxonomy): domain Bacteria; kingdom Pseudomonadati; phylum Campylobacterota; class Epsilonproteobacteria; order Campylobacterales; family Sulfurimonadaceae; genus Sulfuricurvum; species Sulfuricurvum sp. RIFCSPLOWO2_12_FULL_43_24. The sequence goes on from NZ_MIBT01000010.1 coordinate 1,716, forward strand.
TGGAACATCTGGATGGAAGTTTTAAAAGCTTTGTCCATAAACAACACTAATAAGAGGAAATAATGGAAAATACAACCTTTGTCCGTTTTATGATTTTTACAGCGTTAGGATTGGTCACTTGGCTTTTTTTCCCTTTTTTAAAAAGTTTTTTTGTCGCTTTTTTATTGGCGATTGTGGTGTTTCCGCTTCACCGAATTGTTGAGGCAAAAGTACGAAATCTTCGCTGGTTCCAGCCAGTTTCCTCGGTGGTTTCGGCAGGGATCGTTACATTGGGACTCTCGTTGATCCTTTTTGCCCCTATTGCTTTGTTTTTATACCATTTACTTGGTCAGCCTTCATCTGCTGTTGCGACACTCAAATCACTCGGGAGTGAGATTGATACGCTCCCCTCCCATCTTCCTAGTTTTCTTTCATGGTTAAAAGAGCCGTTCGATCAGCTGATCGTGATGGGGAAACTTCATAAAGAAGAAATTATTACCGCTATCGCCGGATGGCTTGGAAGCGGGTTAAAAACATTTGTCTCCATGTTGGGCGAGATGGCGATGATCGTCGTTTTTTTCTTTTTCCTTAGCTGGTACGGACGCAGTATTATGCTCTTTATTCTCCCGATTATCCCCCTCTCACGGAGTATAAAACGGGCATTTTTCAACGATATATTGACGACTACAGCGGTTGTCTTTTACACGCTTGGCGGAGTCATGATCGCTCAGGGGTTGGCATTTGGTATTTTTATCGCATTTTTTGATGGCTATAACCCGTTTTTACTTGGCTTTATGACCGCCATTTCTGCGATTATCCCCGTTTTCGGTACAGGATTGGTGTGGATCCCTGTTGCCTTGAATGAGTATTTCCACGGCAATATATTCAATGCTGTGATTATTGCAATTTACTCCTGGGCAATGTTGGCATTTTTTATCGATAATATTGTAAAACTGGTGATTTTGAACTTTGTCAATCGAACGCTGAGTGAGGGGAAAAGCCGTATGAATGAATTTTTGATTTTCTTTTCGATTGTTGGAGGTTTGGCGACATTCGGATTTTGGGGATTTATTTTCGGTCCGGCGATCGTGGCATTTGCGGTAACGACACTCCGAATGCTCCGTAAAGCAAATCGAAGTGCATTGCATTAAGTGGCTTGCAGGGTTTTAACCTCTTCACGTAACTTTGAGAGTTCTGCCATAATCGCGGTGATCTCATCGGTTGTTTTTGGCTCACTCCCATGGGTGTAACGTTCGATGGTGGATTGAACACTTTGGGTTAAATCATCGAGTTTGCTTTTTGCTTTGTCGATCAGGGCATTATGATCGATGTTGAGATTTCCCTCGAGTTCATGGATTTTATCGACGATTTCGTCTTGGTGTTTAAAGAGATAATATCCGGCGGCTGCACCGATAGCGGCACCGAGGATAAAACTGAGCGTGTTATTTTGATTCATAGGTTACTCCTTGTTGTTTTTCTTTAGCATTTGAGACAATGCACCGATTGCGAGTGAGCCGATCGTCACTTTTGCAATCCCGTTAGAGGCTTTGAGGGCCAGAGATTTGGTTTCGTCATGGACAAACGAGATCAAATCGTGCAGTTCATGCAGCGAGAGTTTTGATTTATCGCTCAGTGATCGTGTCTCCTCTTTGAACTGACCGATTAGCTCATTGACTTCATGAAGGGTGAGCGCCGCTTTTGTCGAGAGAAAACTGAGTTCATTTTGGACATGTGCGGTAAATTCATTAAGCTGCTTCATCGTTTTGAGCATTTGCAAAGCGATGAGAATGATAACGGCCGTAATAAACACACTGCACAGTGCGATAATTCCGACAAAGATGGTTAAGAGTTGATTATCCATGAAATACTCTCCTTGCATGGATGCATCATAGCGCACTAATCCTTACAGTTTTTTTCATCCTCGTTGAGTGACAAAATTTTCTAAATCTTTGTCGAGTATATATTGTTATTTCAATAGAGTCAATATATTAAAATCTCAGATGTTACAAATAGATACATTATTAACATTATCAAATTAAAATCGTAATAATCTACCTTTAGACTGCACAGTAATATCACAATTTTAAGTTTAGAAGTATAAAATATCACTTATTTAAAAATAATAATAAACAATTAAACATGATTTTTAGGGAGTTTGGATGGCTTTTGTTCTACTGGTCATTAGTTGGGAATGCTAAAAAGATTTGTCTCATTCCACAATCGAGGTAGCAAAGCGCGGTTAGTGAACGCAATACTCTCCTCAGATGAATTCATTTGGGGACTGGGAAGTTTATGCGCCCTGAATCGTGTCGCATTCGATCCTAAACTGGTGCTCAACCAATTTCCTCCGCCGCATACGAGCGATGCTTTTATCCGTGCAATCCGTCATATCGGATTTAAAAGTAAGAATATCACATGTTTACCCCATAAACTTCAAACACTCTCTTTTCCCTGCTTCGCTTTTGTAAAGCCGAAAAACCCGGAAGACGGTTCGGGGGCTTCCATCGTCCTGATCTCCGATGCTTCATCGGAACAGGTCGTACTGTTCGAACCGGGAACGAATGCTGCTGTAAAACTATCCTTGGAAGCATTTTCGGAGCGTTATCTCGGATCAGTTGTTTTAGCGGCCAAATCGATGGAAAAATTGGATGATCCCGATGCACTGGAGAGTGAGAGGGGATCGTTTGGTTTTCGTTGGTTTGTTCCTGAACTGCTTAAGCATAAAAAAGTGTGGCGTGACGTATTGCTGGCATCGTTGGTGATTCAGCTTTTGGCATTGGGGACGCCGCTCTTTACTCAGACGATTATTGACAAAGTGGTCGTCCACCGAACGGAAAGTACTCTCTTGGTAATCGGGATCGGTTTGGCAGTATTTATGATCTTTTCGGCAATCCTCTCATGGGTACGTCAGTATCTAGTACTCCATACCGGCAACCGTGTTGATGCAGTACTCGCCGCCGGAGTGTTCGATCATCTCTTCAAACTCCCCCCTCGCTATTTTGAGCATCGTCCGACAGGGGTAGTCGCTGCACGCCTGCATGGGGTAGAGACGATACGAGAATTCATTGCTTCGGCAGCGGTGACGCTGATCCTCGATTTCCCGTTTTTGCTGATTTTTGTGGGTATTATGTTTTATTACAGTGTGATGCTCACTATGATCGCATTGGCGGTATTGGGGACCATTGCCATTATGAGTTTCTTCGTCGCTCCACTGTTTCAAAGACAACTCAACGAACAGTTTTTGCTCGGTGCACGGAATCAAGCTTTTTTAACCGAGTATATTTCCGGTATCGAGACGGTAAAAAGTTTACAGATGGAACCCCAACTGCGTAACCGTTTTTCAGACTACCTCTCCGAATATCTCCTCGCGACGTTCAAGACCAAACAACTCTCCAACACCTATAACACGATTGCCGGTTTTATGGAACAATTTTTGACATTGTTGATACTCGTCGTCGGTGCGTATACGGTGATGAGCAGTACGGAATTCACCATCGGGATGTTGGTAGCGTTTCAGATGTTTGCCGGGCGACTCTCTCAGCCTGTTATGCGATTGGTAGGGTTATGGCAGCAATTTCAGCAGGCTGATCTCTCCGTTAAACGTCTAGGGGATGTCATGAATGCTCCGACCGAACCTTACAGCATTCAGCCCTCACGTCTGAGAGAAGGTAAAGGTCTTATAGAGATCGAAGGACTCAGCTTCCGCCACAGCGAACAGCACCCGTTTTTGTATCGCGATTTTAATCTCTCCATCACTCCGGGTTCTACGGTAGCGATTATGGGACCATCGGGATCGGGCAAAAGTACTTTTGCCAAAATCCTACAAGGATTCTATCCACCTACCGACGGACGTATCCGTATCGACGGCACCGATATCCAAAACTACTCCGCCAATGAGTTGCGTCACTATTTTGGGGTAGTGCCTCAAGAGACCGTTCTCTTCTCCGGCACGATCTACGACAACCTCCTCGCCGCTAATCCTCATGCGACATTTGAGCAGATTATCCATGCATGCAAACTCGCCGAGATCCATGAGACGATTGAAAAACTCCCTGATGGATACCAAAGCGTGATCGGTGAGCGAGGATCGGGAATCTCAGGTGGTCAACGTCAGCGTCTCGCTATTGCACGAGCATTACTCAAACAGCCTAAAATTCTTATATTTGACGAAGCGACGAGTGCATTGGATGAACAGACATCAGAGCATTTTGCGGCAACGGTCAACCAGCTGCACGGCAAGGTGACGATGCTCTTTATTACCCACGCGCTCCCTAAAAATCTAAAAATAGATCGACTCATCCGCATCGGAGAATCCCAACAACTTCAGGAGGCACTGCCAGCATGACAATACGATTTGCAAGAGTTGAAGATATACCTACAATGGTTGAACTTGGAGCATATTTCCATAGTATTACCCGTTTTAAAAGTTATGACTATAACCATGATCGGGTGAGCGGACAGCTACGTGCCCTCATTGATGCAGGACAGGAGAAGAGAGGAACTCACTGCTGTTTACTGGCTGAAGATTCGCATGGAGAGATTATCGGAGGGGTGATAGGATGTGTTGAACGCCATTTTTTCTCCGACCGTCTTGTTGCGAGTATCATTCATTATGACGTTTTACCGGAACGTAGGATGAGCGGTGCGGGATTACGACTGATGAGTGCGTTTCGAAAATGGGCGGAAAACCGTGGAGCGGTGGAGCTTTCTGCCGGAGTCAACAGCGGTATCCATATCGACAAGACTGATAAGTTTCTCAGGCGACTTGGGTTTGTCCAGACAGGGGGGAATTATGCGTTGGCTTTAAATCTACCAAAGGAGAAAAACAATGGCATTAGTCATTAAAAATGATCAATCTCGCCATCGAAACCAGGTTCTAGCCGTATGTCTTGCTTTGGCGTTATTTACTGGCATAAGTGCACATGCCAAAGAGCGGACAAACCTATCAACGTTAAAGGAGTTAAACGTGAACCAAACAAAAAAGGATAAATACGCTGCTCTCAAAGAACCTAAAACGGTCGAAGATCTTTTGAAAAACCTCAAATACGCATTTGACCACGACTGGTTTTTAAACGACGATTTTTATGCGATATCAACGCTTCAGCGTGTACTGGGGAAGAATAACGATGAACTTCATACCCATTATTTCAATAGTCACGGAGATGAAACTGATCATCTTATCGAGAGCGGAAGGCTTCAATCAAACGGTTATAACTTTAAATATCGGCAAAAGAGTTCTGATAAAGCGGTTAAACCGATTATAAGAGACATTTTTGCCGGTTATGAAAAAGGGAGAAATAATTTATTTTATTTACATTTTGAAAGAGGTGAGGTTTTTTTCGAAGAGGTGGAAGCCATTTTCGGTAAGGGATGGCAATATGGGGATTTAGATAATTATGGATGGGTACCCTCACCAAAAACATCGGAGTATGGTAATTCGATGATCGAATATCACGCTGATACCAAGATGTTGAATCGATCGATCTATATTCCTACGGATGGTGATGGCAGTATTATGTATATAACGATACAAATTGAGGAGAAAAAATAATGGCGACATCATTGAGTACAAATGCATTAAGTAAATTAGCAACGTTAGGGCAATCATCGAAGGGGTATCAGGCGATTGTCAACGCCGCAGCACGATCACCGTATTTTGCTACGATGCTCAATACCTATGGTGAAAAAGAAAACTATAGCTTTGCTATAGGTATTCCTGGTAAAGGGACGGCGGCGCAATACCATTCTAATGGAAAAGTTGTCATTAGTATCGATCCTACATGGATGCCCGGTTCAGGATATACGAATTTGGATGCGACAAATCAGGATGTCTTTGCTACCACCATCGCCCATGAACTCGCTCATGCATTGTTACCCGGAGGGATCAAAGATGTTGTCCCCAACAACAGTATGCTGAATGCGGAAACGAACGGCATTACCCATGAGGGGATCGCCGTTACGGCCGAATTCAAAGTCGCGACGCAATTGGGGCTAAACATCATGCATTCCGACTCTAATGGAACGGGTATGATGCCTACGCTTCGTACGCTGATGGCGAGTCTGGACAATGGCAATAGCAGCGCGTTAGTCACCCCCTTTAATACTATCGATTCTGCAGCCGTAATATATGCCGGAAACTATTATGCCGATTATAAGCATCCTTCTACATCAAAGGATCTGACCTATAGAGAGTCATGGGATGATCATTTTATCATTCAGTATTGTTCGGATAGAAGTTTTGCGCCGATCGTACCGGTGTTATCTTACTTTTCTAATGGCCGGAAATTTAGCCCTTCGGATATCGATTGGTCTAAAATGAAATCCGGCGATTTAAAGGTGAAGTATAACAGTGATGGAAGCTGTACGTATGAATTGCCGAATGTACCGTTAAAAAGCGGATATACAGCTAAAAATTATATGCTCACAACTGATTTTTTAGGATTGCCTATCTCGGTTGAAATCGACGGTGCAACGTTTAAACAGGTAGATACGTATTATGAAAATGGACGACTAATAAATAGTACATGGCAAGATCCGGATGGCACTATTTATCAGAACTCATACCAATATCAAAACGGCGAAGTCTCAGAAGTGTCATGGAGCGGGTCAAACGGATTGGTCGGTTTATATACGGTAAATGACGATGGCATTATGAGGGGAAGTGTTACTTTCGGAGATAAAACAGGGTATGACTATACTAATTATGGAAATGATAACGTTTTGGTTAAATATCATAATGAGCTTGGGAAAACGACGGAAATTCATTGGAGTAGAGCTAGCGACAATTACGGAAGTATCTATATTAATCCTGACGGTTCGGTTAAGGCATATATTAACGATCAGCTTACCAACAGTGGATGGACGGATAGCAACGGCATTACCTACCAGACCTCATACAGTTATACCGATGGAATGGTAACAAAAGAGTCATGGAGTGGGTCGGACGGAAGTAGTGGTACGTACAATTATACAAACGGCTCCAGTTCTGGAAAGGTTATTAATGCCGATAAAAGTGGGTACAGTTATACCAATGACGGAAGTGATAATGTTCAAGTTAACAATTTCGATTCGACCGGAAAGATCACAGAAATAGATTGGAGTAAAGCGGACGGAAGTTATGGAAGCAATGTATTAAACACTGATGGTACACTTACCTCGACGGTTACAACAGCGGACGGGACTACAACTACGACAACTTCTGAACCAAACGCCCTCCAAAACCTCATAAACGGCTTCAATACAGCAACAGATGCTATCACTACTTACGGTCCTTCGATCATCGATGCACTTTCCCTTATTAAAGCGATCCAGTCGGGAGAACCATTGCCGATTGTAACATCTGGACTCCGGTTAGCTAATGATATAGACAAATGGGATAAGGCGGTAGATCTTCCTTATCTAAACGGAGCTGCATCCGTTGCAGGAGGGGTTTTAAGTATCATGAGTCTTGATGCAGCCCTCAAACGAGGGGATACGCTTGGTGTAATTGCTTCGACTGCCAATGCGGTTAATTTTGGAGCAATTGCTTATGCTAGTTTTACCAATACACTAAATGCTACAAGTGGACTGTCTTTTGAAATAGGTCAAACACTTATGGGTAGCGGTTTGGATCATATGGGGGTTAATGCGCTTGGTCTGACCGATGGTGCGCTCCCTTATCTCAATTTGGCATTGGCAATTCAGAGCGGAGATGAAGTAGGAATCGCGGTAGCAGCGGTTTCTCTGATTCCAGGTATGCAATGGGTCGGTACTGCCTATGGAGTTTACAGTATGATCGGCGGTCTCTTCGGCGGAGACGACATCCCAGATCCATGGGGAACAGGTCGGTATGTATGGGACGGTACAGGAATCACGTATGAAAGTGCCGGAGAGACAGGAGGAAACGAAGCGGTTAGCGGCGTAATGCAAAGCGTCATTAATGCTATGAACTCCCTCATCGAACAACAACGCCTCACCAACCCTACCAGTTCACTGGGTATCATCGCTAACCGTATGCCAAGTGTGGCGTATGATATGTCAGGATACCGTTACACCGATATCGATCCTCTTACAGGGGTTGAGCTGCATCCCTCTCTTCGCTTCGATACCTCAGGTAATCCGTACAACGCTACAGCAGGGTCACCCGAGTCGTACCAATCTATCGGAGAAGCGATCATCATGTCGGCACTGGAACGTCAGGCAATAGCTCCGATGTGGGAAGTCCAAACGGCTAAAATGCAAACCGATGCAGGAGACCCGAAAGCGGGACTCACTGAAGAGGCACGCGCAGGACGTGACGGTCAACTGGCCGCTGCAGTCACCGGAGACACCCAAACGTTCCGCCCTGTTGCTCTGGATCTAAACGGAAACCTCGAAATCGACACTCTCTCAAAAGCCACATCAGGAGTTAGTTTCGATGTCGATGATTCGGGATATCTCAAAGAGACGGCATGGGTCGGGGCAGGTGATGCATTCCTGACACTGGATCGTGATTACAATGGTGAAACCAATAGCGGTCGTGAGATGTTTAGTAACTCTACCGTCGCCATCGGGCGCAGAGGATTGGCGGGGATAGGATGGGTCGATGCCAACTATGATGGGAAAATCACATCAGCCGATCCGGTATGGAACGAACTACGCGTATGGCAAGATGCCAACAGCGACGGCACGGAGGCCGATAGCGAGAGTCTGACACTGGATGAACTCGGTATCACCGAACTCAACTACGCAATGGGAACCTTCACCCAAAACGGTGTCAAAAAACTCCTCTCCAGCCCCGATCTCGAAGCCGATACCGCCGGGGTAAAAGTCAATGTCGTTCCGGAAGGTATACTCATCGATTCAAGTACGGATGGTTTGTCATTGTTGGTGACTCGTATCGATGATATGACGGCGGTAGAAGCAAATCAAGACGGTATAAGCGGATACGAAGACGTCGAGATGATCGTGAACAGTACCGATCTGCTTACTAACGATACGTTGGGAGGATTTACCGGACGGGATCTGGAATTTACCGGTGTATCGAATTTCCGTCACGGCAGTGGGTTTGTGGATGCGAACGGATTTGTCCATTTTATACCCGAAGCCAACTATTTCGGAAACGAAGCGGGATTCGACTATATGACCACTGCGACGGCGAACGCTCAAAGCGGTACGGGGAATGTGGTTGTGACATTACAGAATGTTAATGATGCTCCGACAATTACGGTCGATCGTATACCCAAACCAATTTATGGATATACGGATATCGCATATGATACAGATGGTAATGTTTCAGGAGGTTTACCGATATATGAACCGTATTACACTTATACGATGGGGTGGGTAGAAGACCCTGAATACGGCAGGTCTTATGCAAGGATACCCATACTGCATGACACGGCAGTAGCCTATGAAGATAGTGGATCAGGTATGATTATTGGGAATGATATCGATGATCCGGCTTCATCTTTGACCTATGAGATCGTTGGACAGCCGCAATACGGTGGTATTTCGATGGATGGTTCGGGAAATTACGTTTATACTAGCTGGTTTAGTCCCGGAGTACCGAGTAATTCAGCAAGCCAGCCTTTGGTAACTGCTGGCTTGCTAAAACCGGAAACGGATAGCTTTCAAGTGCAAGTGACTGACCCTCACGGAGCGAGTAGTGTTATGACCGTGAGCGTACCACATATCGGGTATTATTCTCCTCCGACCCCTCCGGGCGGCGGCGGGAAAAAACCGATTGCCGTCGATTTGAGCGGCAATGGATTTGAGTTTATCAACGTAGACGATTCCAATGTCTTTTTTGACGTTACCGGAGATGGATGGAAACGACGTACTGCATGGGTGGGTGCGAGTGATGGACTATTAGCATTTGACAGCGACGGCAACGGCAAGATCGAAACCTCGGGTGAAATCAGCTTCGTCGGATACAAAGAGGGAGCACAAACCGATCTCGAAGGACTTGCTGCATTCGATACGAACAGTGATGGTGTCTTTAGCGCTTTGGATGAAAAATGGAGCCGATTCGGTGTGTGGCAGGATGCGAACAGTGACGGTATTACCGATGAGGGAGAATTTAGAACCCTCGATGAAATGGGTGTCGCGGGGATAACGCTCAGCAGTGACGGCGCATTCTCGATCATCAATGAGCAAACCATCCACGGTACAAGCACGATGCAGATGAATGACGGCTCCGCAATGGCGATCGCCGACGTAACACTCGAATACTCCAACGAAATCCAAGTCCACAACAGTGATGGTACGACATCAAGTGTCGTCACATCCCCATTCTCTCCCGATGGTGAAGAGATCAACGGGACTGAGGATAAAGACCTGATCCTCGGCAAAAACGGTAACAACATCGTCAACGCCTACGGTGGAGACGACGTGATCTTCGAAGACGGAGGGAACGACGTCATCGATGCGGGTGAGGGGAATGATATCGTTTATGCCGGAGCCGATAATGATCTCGTATTTGCCCAAGGTGGAGATGACCTCGTTTATGGCGGTCTGGGCGATGATATGATCTTCGGCGGTGACGGTCACGATGCGATCTTCGCCGATGGCGGAAACGACGTCGTATTTGCCGGAAGCGGCAATGATATGGTTACCGGTGGGTATGGTAATGATGTCATTAGTGGTGATGACGGTGATGATCAGCTCTATGGCGAGTCGGGTAACGACGCTCTCTTCGGACGGGATGGGAATGATGAGCTTTTCGGTACGGACGGCTATGATCTCCTAAACGGTGGAGCGGGAGATGACCTCCTCGATGGCGGCAGCGAAGCCGATGAGATGGTCGGTGGAACGGGGGATGATACCTATGTTGTCGATAATGTAGCCGATATCGTCACGGAAATTGCAGGAGAAGGAATCGACACGGTTATCTCCACTATCGACTATACGCTCGCCGATACCTTGGAAAACCTGACGTTGAGCGGCGATGCGATCAACGGCACTGGAAACGATGCCGATAACACTCTCATCGGTAATGCAAATGACAACCGTCTCGAAGCCAAAGGGGGTAACGATACCCTCAACGGCGGTATGGGAGCCGATACGCTTATCGGCGGAAGCGGTAATGATCTCTACACTGTCGACAACACGGGCGATACGGTTATTGAGAACAGTGCCGAGGGGATCGATACGGTTCGCTCGTCTGTCTCTTATACCCTCTCGGATAATGTTGAGAATCTAACATTGAGTGGCTCAGCATCGATCAACGCTACGGGCAATGCTTTGGATAATACACTGATCGGAAACAGCAGCAATAACGTTCTAGATGGAGGGATGGGCATCGATACGATGATCGGGGGCAAAGGAGACGATGTTTACGTTGTCGATAATACGGCGGACATCGTAACCGAATATGTGGGAGAGGGGATTGACACGATCCGATCCAGCGTTACGCGCACTCTCGAAGAGACGGTTGAGAATCTTGTACTAACCGGTGATAATGCAATCGACGGAACCGGTAACGCTATGGCGAATATCCTCATCGGTAACAGCGCGAATAACGTGTTGGACGCTAAAGCGGGAAGTGATGCGATGGCGGGATACGGAGGCGATGATACCTATATCGTCGATAATGTCGACGATACGGTGTATGAGTCGGTCGATGCGGGAGACGATCATGTCATATCTAGCGTCACTTACACACTTTCCGATAATGTTGAACGTCTGACATTGGTTGGAAGCGAAGTAATTGACGGAACGGGTAATGATTTGAATAACACACTCATTGGGAACGAAGCCGCTAATGTCATCGACGGAAAAGCGGGTGCGGATACGATGATCGCAGGTGCGGGAGATGATACGTACATCGTCGATAACGCCGGAGATAGCGTAATCGACGCATTGAACCAAGGGATCGACGCGATCTACAGCAGTGTCAGTTACGTCCTTCCGGAAAACGTCGAGAATCTTACTCTTACCGGAGATGATAATATTTCGGCGATGGGGAATGGATTGGACAATACCCTCGTCGGCAACATCGGAAATAACGTCATCGATGGAGGTGCCGGAGTCGATACGATGAGCGGAGGGTTGGGTGATGATGTCTACGTCGTCGATAACGTCTCTGATACCGTGAGCGAATCGGCAGAGGAAGGGAACGATACGATCCGCTCATCCGTGACCTACACCCTTTCGGAGAACGTCGAACGTCTCGAATTGACAGGCATGGAAGCTATTGACGGATACGGTAACGGTTTGGATAACACCCTGATCGGAAATGCAGCCAATAATATTCTTGATGGAAAAACAGGGATCGATGTGATGAGCGGCGGTATGGGAGATGACACCTACATCGTCGATAATATCGGCGATACCGTCTATGAGTCGGTTGATGCAGGAGACGATCATGTGATCTCCAACGTCACCTATACCCTCTCGGATAACGTAGAACGCTTAACCCTCGTCGGAATCGATACGATCGACGGTACAGGAAACGTGCTGGATAATATCCTAATCGGTAACAATGCCGACAACGTGCTTGACGGTAAAGCTGGTGCCGATAAAATGGCTGGTGATAGCGGAAACGATTCTTACATCGTAGACAACGCGCTGGATGTTGTGATTGAAGCTGTGGATGAGGGAATTGACACGATTTACAGCAGTGTCAGCTACGTCCTTCCGACCAATGTCGAGAACCTTACTCTCACCGGAACGGATAATATTTCGGGGACCGGTAACGAACTCGACAACATCCTAATCGGCAATAACGCAAACAATACCCTCTTTAGCGGTTTGGGCAATGATACGATCGACGGCAAAGACGGCAACGATATTTTGGAAGGAAGTCGTGGAAATGACACCATGCTCGGCGGACTTGGGAATGATACGTATATCTACAATATGAACGACGATTTGGACACTCTTTTCGATGAAGGGGGCGAGGATACGCTACGCTTTACCGAAGGGCTGAGTCTGGATAACGTTGCACTGCGTGTCCTTGATATTGATGGCGTCCTGAGAGCGCAAGTGAGGGTTCTGAATGCCGGAGGATGCGAACAACCGAATCAAGGGTTTGATTTTGACGTTACCAAAGATGCTCAGGGCAATTATGTTTCACCGATTGAGCATTTCACTTTCAGCGACGGCAGTAGTAAGACGTTTGACGATGTACTGATTAAAACCCAAATCACCTACGGTACGAATAAGCAGACAACGATTGTGACGGGGCGCAACGACAATATCATCTATGGGACCGGTAAAAGTAATGTTATCATGTCCGGCACCGGGAACGATATCGTCTATGCGGCCAGCGGCGGCGATTCGATTTACACTCAAGGCGGTAATGACGTTCTTTACGGTAATACAGGAAATGATACATTTGACGGCGGATGCGGAATCGACCTTTTATTCGGAAACAACGGGAATGACGTCTTGAGCGACCTTTCCGGAAACAACCTTCTGTGGGGCGGTTTCCAAAACGATACAATCATAGCCGGTAACGGAAACGATTTTATTGCCGGAGGAACGCATAACGATATCCTAAATGGCGGCGGCGGATACAATATTTTTGCACTCAATCGAGGAGATGGACGTGATACGATCCTTCCGGCGGCAGGGGCTCACAATACCATTTCTCTCAATGATGTCAGTTATAAAGAGATCTCTATGAGTAAAAGCAGCAATGACTTGATTCTGGATATCGGGTCCAATTCGACGGTAACATTCAAAGAGTGGTATTCAGATACGGTAAATCAGAATTTCGATACTCTTCAGATCGTCTCGTCTCAAGTTGAGAATTTCGATTTCCATGCTCTGGTAGATGCATTCGATGCGGCCAGAGTTGCAAACCCGAAACTGGGAAGTTGGGAAACGATGAACGAACTGTTGAATACCCATCTCAGCACTAGCGATTCGATGGCACTTGGCGGTGATCTGGCAATAACGTATGCACAGACAGGGGATTTAGCGAATGTATCGCTTGCGGCGGCTCAAAATACGCTGCGAGATCCGTCATTCGCTATGGCGGCACAACCCTTGACAAATAATTTATCAGCTTAAAGGAATATGATTGATGAGCAATGAAACCAAACCCCACGTTTTTAACGAAGAAGATTTAACCCATTCGCAGCAGGCTCTCTCAAAACTGCCGATCCTCGGGCCGGCGATATGGCTTTATGCCAAAGATCCGATCCGAAAATTTACGTTTATCGCCGAAACCGATTTTACCATTATGCCTCCAATTATTTTGGATCAATGCCGACTCTATACCCGTAGCCAAATTCCGTTTGCCTTCGTCACTTGGGCAAAAGTGAATGACGATGTGCATGCACGCCTTCTTTCGGGAACTCCGAAAATTGCTCCACACGAATGGCAAGGGGGTTCCAATGTTTGGCTGATCGATATCGTTACCCCTTTTGGGCAGAGCGAAGAGACAATCAATGAAGCTCTAAGTTTATTCCCCGGTCAACAGGTACATGGATTCGCCCCCGTTCCCGGAGCTAATCCTCCGCTGCAACTGATGTCATGGGATGTTCCTCTCCAGGATGCTGCAACGAATGGCTGAATCACGTATCTCTACAATGACTCCTGAAGCGATTGAATTCGCTCCGGGGCTTCTGGCTATTCAGGAGAGTCCTCCCAGCAAGCTTCCAAAAACGATTCTTTATTTGGTTATCGTTTTATTTTTCATTTTACTCGGATGGGCGATTTTCGGCAAGCTCGACATTGTCGCGACTGCCGAAGGACGTCTTATCCCGAAATCGTATGTAAAAATCGTCCAGCCGGCCGAGGGGGGAGTGATCAAAGAGATTCTCGTGCACGAAGGGCAATCGGTCAGGGAAGGTGATGTGCTAATACGAATGGATGGTACGGCTATGTTATCCGATACCCGAAGTGTTGAGGGAGAGATGCGTCTACGCTCACTTCAACTGCGCCGAATCGGTGCGGAGCTTGGTACGGGTGGATTGCAAAAAAGTACAGAAGATCCCGATGATTTGTATATGCAGACGCAGCAGCAATATACAGCACATCGCCAAGCGTATCACGATGCAATTGCTCAAGAGATGCAGGTACTTAAAAAAACAGAACATGATCTCTCTGCGGCTCAAGAAGTGCTAAGCAAACTTGATCAAACGTTGCCGATGTATCGCCGCAATGCGGAATCGTATAAAAAATTGGCCAATGACGGATATATCAGCCGTATCGAAGCGGATGATAAAGAGCGTGAAAAAATCGAAAAAGAGCAAGATTATCAAGCGCAAAAATCTACAGTTGCAGGATTGCAATCAGCGGTAGAGGCTTCTCGTAAGCGGTTAGCACAACTCTCATCGAATGATAAAAGCCAGCTTGAGAACGAACGTTCCGATACCCAATCGCAGTATAAACGTTTGGTGCAAGAGTGGGGGAAAAATGTTTATAAAAGCTCCTTATTGGAACTTAAAGCTCCTCAAAGCGGTATCATAAAAGACCTAGCAACCCATACGCAAGGCTCCGTAGTCTCTCCGGGGACGGTACTGATGTCTTTGGTCCCGCATGATGATCCGCTTCAAGTGGAAGTGATGATCAAAAACGAAGATGTCGGGTTCGTTCACTCCGGACAAAAAGTCAAAGTCAAACTGGTGGCCTATCCGTTCCAAAAATACGGAATGATTGACGGTGAAGTTATTCATGTAGGTGCGGATGCGATCCAAGCGGCTCAACAAACACCGCAGGAGCCATCCAATACGGCTGCACCGATGACCATGACCTATAAAGCACTTATTCATCTGCAATCGCAAGAATTGGATTTAGATGGTAATCGGCTTAAACTCACTCCGGGGATGCAAACAATTGCCGAAATTCATCTGGGCAGACGGACGGTGATGGAATATCTCCTCTCTCCGGTTCAAAAAGCGTGGCAAGAATCAGGGCGTGAACGATGAGGCACTATTCATCTTTGCTATTGGCGTGCAGCATCAGTGTTTTTGCTGATAGTGTGTTGACATTGCAAAAAGCTTATGAACTCGCATTGATGAATCATCCGGGATATCGTGTCGAGCAATTCAAAACCCAAGCCGTCGAAGAGAATGTTCGGCAAGCGCAAGCGCGGCTTTTTCCTAAAGTGGATATTAGCGCTTCGGGGGGTAAATACGAATACGAGACATCCTACAACGGTGCGGAGACCTCCGAAATGTATAAAACGTATTCTCTGTCTCTCAGCCAACCGTTGTTTCGTCCGGAATTATGGCGTGCAGTCGATCAAATGCAAACACGATACGACACTTCGACGACCGAGCTCGAAAAACAGGCTCAATTGGTAGGTGTCGATGTGATTAAAACGTACATGCAAATACTCCAATCTCAAGCCAGTATAGAAAAACTGCAAAGTCAAAAAGAACTTTATGACGCGAAGTTTCGCAAAAGCTCCGACATGATAGGGATGGGGTTGTCCAACAGCGTCGAATTAATTGAAGCGAAAGTGAACAAAGAAAAAGCGTCAGCAGATCTTATAGCCAAAAAACGAGAATACCAAACGCTGAAAAATAAGTTGGCGAGATTGTGTAAAACGCCATTCGATTCCATCGCCCCGCTCCGAAGCGATACGAAGTTTTCCATGTCGAAAGAGGGGTGGATAAACCGTCTCCAAGAAAACAAGGAGATCAAAATTGCACGCCTCTCCAAAAAAGCGGCGGAAGATGAAGTCTCTATCCGCCGATACGATCATTATCCTAAAGCCGATTTGAGTTTGGGACGGAGTCAAAACTATACCAATGACCCAGTAGCACACAAATACGACAATAAAGCCTTCATCCAGCTTTCATTCCCGATCTATCAAGGGGGTTATACCTCTTCAAGAGTCCAAGAAGCCGTATTATTACTTAATGCCGCCGAATCGAATGAAGAACTGGCACATCTGCAAATTCAAGATAAATTCGAAGAGTTATGGACACAACGAGAATCACTATATGAGTCAATCAGTGTTCTCAAACAAGCAGTAGAATCTTCAAAATTGTTTCTAAAATCAGTACAAAGCGGATATGCAAAAGGGATCAAAAACCAGCTGGATGTTATGGATGCAGAGTTTAAAATGAAAAGTGTCGAGAGTGAATTAAACATTTCTCATTATGATATGATGGTTAATGAAGTTGGCTTGTTGGATTTGGTGGGGCAGCTGATGATACAAAATGAGGAATTTTGATGATGAAACGAATCTTTGCAACGATGACTGCTGCGTTACTGATAGGTGGATGCTCAACGCTTCAGATAGGGTCAAAAGATCCTTTGAACGGAGAGTGGAAATCCCTCAGCTCGAGTGCCACGATCCGTTTTGATAATGGAAGAATAAGCGGGAGTGATGGGTGTAACCGCTTCGGATCAGCTTATATTTCCAGCGGCGATACCCTAATGATATCGGATAAAATGATGTCGACGATGATGGCATGTGAGCCGGAGCGGATGAAAAGTGCCGATCAGTTTCGTCACGTACTGATGCTCTCTAAACGATACCGCTTAGGCGAAAAAACATTGACACTATTGGGTACGTCAGGAGAAATTCTCGGTGAATTTGTTCGTATAGAAAAACAACCGTAATCCTTTTTTAAGTGATAAAGAGAAGAAAAAAAAGCTGATTACCATACCGGTAGAGTGGGAAGAAAAAATAAGAGAATTTCATGGAGGAACAGTGAGCGCCTATATTTTGATAGCGCTTCAAGAGCGGATGCAAAAAGACGCATTGTTGTGATAACACTGCCATAAGCGAGTTGGCTTAGGAGTGATAAAAGTACTTAGTGTGAGGGCTGTAGTTTTGATTTTTGGTAAAGCTCTACCGTAGCTTGAACGTATCCGTCGATACTTCCGCAGTCGTAACGCTTGCCTTGGAATTTATAGGCGATAACATTTCCGGTGCGTGCTTGTTCCATGAGCGCATCGGTGATTTGGATCTCTCCCCCTTTGCCGGGTTTGGTGGAGCTGAGAATATCAAAGATATCGGGTGTGAGGATATAACGCCCGATAATCGCAAGGTTGGTTGGTGCATCGGCAGGTGAGGGCTTTTCAACCATCGTACTGACGCGATAAATACCCTTTTCAATCTCTTCACCGGCGATAACCCCGTATTTATCGGTATGATTGGGATCGATTTCTTCAATAGCAACGATCGAGCATTGATATTTTTCGTACAATGCGACCATTTGGGTAAGTACCCCTTGATGATCATTGACACATAAATCATCCGCCAAAATGACGGCAAAAGGTTGATGTCCGACTAGCGGTTTTCCGGTTAAGATGGCATGTCCCAGCCCCTTCATCTCTAACTGTCGTGTATAGGAAAAGGTACATTTATCGATAATATGACGAATGTCTGCGAGCATTTTCTCTTTTGATGTCCCTTTGATCTGATGTTCCAGCTCATAACTGATATCAAAATGGTCCTCGATAGCACGTTTTCCGCGACCGGTGACGATTGCCATGGTGTTCATCCCCGCTTCCATCGCCTCTTCTACTCCGTATTGGATAAGAGGTTTTGTGAGTACCGGAAGCATCTCTTTGGGCATTGCTTTGGTAGCGGGTAAGAAACGGGTTCCGTATCCTGCAGCAGGAAATAAACAGACTTGGATCGGAGATTTTTGTTTCATGCATGACCTTAGGGATTTGTATTCGGAAGTTCAACAAAATCCGATAATTGAAAATACGGTTTGGATGGCAATTCATAAAATAACAATAAAACGGGTATTTTCTTTGACATTATACAAGAAATACTCGATGTAATTATGATCGGCTTTGAACGGTTAGTGTTCGCATTGAATGGTGTGCATCGTACGAAATTATCGAGTATTACTGAAAGTAAATCTATTTTCATGAAACAGTTTCAGACATGCATCAACCACTGAAGCATCGTACCAGCTTCCCCGTCCCCGTCTGATCTCTTCTAACGCCGGTTCGATCCCTAATGATGCGCGATAAGGTCGATGCGATGACATCGCTTCGACGACGTCGGCAATGCAGATAATTTTTGCTTCAAGCAGTATTTCATCCCCTTTGAGCCCTTGCGGGTAGCCGGTACCGTCTATTTTCTCATGGTGTTGTAAGATAATGTCGGCAATCGGCCATGGAAATTTGACATCTTTGAGAATATTGTATCCTTCCTCAGGATGGGTTTGTATCAGCATGAACTCGATTTTGTTGAGTTTACCGGGCTTGGATAGGATTTCTGCAGGGATATGAATTTTACCTAAATCGTGGATGATAGCGGCGAGATGTATCCCCTGCACCTGTTCATCACCTAATTGCATTTCACGGGCAATGGCTGTCGCTAATTCACTTACACGATGTTGGTGACCTGCGGTATAGGGATCGCGTGCCTCAACCGTAGCGGCTATGGTTTGAATAGACTGTTCCAAACTTTGCCGAAGAAGTATTGTATGTTGTTCATGAAGGGCGCGGGTGCGTAGATTGAGGATACCGTAGGAGAGATCATTGGCGAGTTCTTCGAGGAGGCGAATCTCTTCCTCGTCAAAAGTGTTTTCTTCGCTGGAATAGATACACAGAGCGCCAAAAGTTTTGTCTGCATTTGAGAGCGGGAGAGCAATATTTGAAATATATCCTTCTGAGAGGGCCGCCTCTTTCCATAATTTTACGCCGATGGCACAGGCGATATTGTGACAGACTTGTGTTGTCCCGGTCCGTATCGCAAACGAAACGGGCAATTGACCATCGGGCGTATCATCCCATGTGATATTATTGGCCCATTCATGATTCTTAACGTTTAATCCGGCTCCGGCTATGAGAGTCAAACTCTTTTGCGGGTTTTCTTCAGCGTATACAACGGCAGCGAGGTTATATCCTGCCTGCTCAACGATTACATTGGTGACTGTTTGAAGCAATTCGTATTCATGTTTAGCTCGTACCAAGGCCATATTGCACGATGAGAGGGTTTTGAGTGCACGGTTGGCACGGCTGAGTGATATTTCAGAGAGTTTTCTCTCCGTAATGTCCCGATCGATCCCCCGATAACCGGCAAATTCCCCCTGCTCGTTAAAAAAAGGGAGACCGCTCGTTTCCAAAGTTTTGGTACTTCCGTCTTTGCACACATTGGTGTTTTCCAAGGTCGTAAGCGCAGTATGATCAGCTACCAGTTTTTTAAATCCGGAACTGAGACGCTGAGCTTCATCGGGGGGCATAAAATCAAAAGGGGATTTCCCTAAGACTTCTTCAGGGGTGTAGCCAAGGAGTGTCTGCACGCTTGGGCTGACGTAGGTGTAGTTTCCATTTTGATCAACTTCCCAAATCCAGTCACTGGTTGATTCGACAAGCATACGGAATTTCTCTTCACTTTCGCGAAGAGCCTGTTCAATTTGTCGTTGTTCGGTAATATCTTCGAGGATATGCAAAGAGTAAAGATAATTGCCTCGCTCATCTTTGATGATGAAACCTTTTGAATGAAAAAGTTTATCGTCAATCTTAACATCTTCCTCACTTCCTTCACTTAAAGGATCTTCGAGTGCTTCGGTGCAGTGGGGCAGGGGCCCGTCGCTTTTAGGGAAGAGTTCATAATAGAGTCGGCCGATAATCTCGGAATAGGGGATGCCGGCATACTTACTGTAGGCTTTATTACAGCGGAGGATACGGAACTCTTTGTCATGCAGAAATATCGGAGATGAAATAGCATCCAAAGCGTACAACCATTCTTGATAGGCATACTCGATTTTAGTATTTATCTTTTCTCGCGTATTGTTCACAATTTGACCCTGTCCAATTTTCTTTAATTGTATTGGCAATGATTATAGCATTTTATTGTGCAGAGGAGTAATAGTGTTGTATCTTGTGGTTTAATGGGCTGTGAGTTTCAAAATATAGGTGGTGGCTAATCTCGGAATCGAACCAAGGACACGCAGATTTTCAGTCTACTGCTCTACCGACTGAGCTAATTAGCCACTTTTGTGAGGCCGAAATTATAGCTTGACAAGCTTAAAGATAAGCTTAAAGTGTGGAAAGCGACTATTTTGTCGCTTTCGCAAGTTCCTTAAATAGGTTCCCCCGCTGGGCGTACGAGGTAAATTGATCCAAACTTGCCGCTGCGGGAGAGAGCATCGCGATGCTGTGGCGGTTATGTTTCTTGCTGATCTGCTCTACCGCAACATCGAGAGTGTTACAGAGGGTGCAGGGGATGTTGTATTGTTTACAAAGGGCTTCAAGACGTAAAGCGTTGCTTCCGATTGCGTAGACATCTACATCGTAGCGTTTAAGCGGTGCAAAAAGCTCTTCGAGATCGACCCCTTTGTCATCCCCTCCGAGTACCAGATGAATTTTATGATCGCTGTAGGTTCGTAATGCGGCGAGGGTTGCATCGATATTCGTCGCTTTGGAATCGTTGACCCAAAGACGGTCGCGAGCGTCGCGAAACTCCTCTTGACGGTGAGGATCGAGGACGAAAGCGTTAATACGGTCATAATCGCATCGATCATAGAGGATTTTATCAATCCCCATCGCAATCATCGCATCCATCAAGAATGCCCCTTTAAATTTGATCTTAGAAGCATCAAATCCGAAATATGCGGCGAGATCTTTTTCATCTTCGTAGATGATTTTAAATCCGTTGGTGGGGGCATCGGCAAACATTTTAGGCAAGATGACCGCTTCTCCCTCCTTCATCATGGTGAGGGGCCCCAGTTTCGCATCGTAATAAGCCTGCATACTCCCATGCCAGCTGACATGATCGGGGGTAACAGGGAGGAGGGCATAGATATTCGGACGTGCAATGGTGTTGTAGTGCATACTGAACGAACTGGTTTCCAAAATCCAGATCGGGGCATCGGGGGACATATCGGCTAATGGAGTCCCGATGTTACCGCCGCTGATGGCTCCTTTGTCGCTGAGGAGGTGTTCGACCATCTGTGTTGTCGTTGTTTTGCCGTTGGTACCGCTGATCCAGATCGAAAACGGCATTTGCGGGGCAAAGAAATCGTATTCGCTGATAAGGTGCTGTGCGTGTTGGATCAGCGCATGCGAAGGGGGGAACCCGGGTGAGGGGATCTCGTGGGAAAAGTGAGAGGAATCAAATTCACCGACCGGTTTGAGAAAATTTCCCTCTTCATCGACCGAAGCTTCCGTAAATTTATCATCGAAAAAAGTGCAAGGGCCGAAATGTTTGGCGATGGCACGGGTCGTTTTCCCGTACCCGAAACAGGCGATAGTTTGATTTTTCATTAGCGAATCTTTAAAGTAATTAGTGCGAAGATGTTTGAGAGGAGGGCGATAATCCAAAATCGGACGATGATTTTGTTCTCCGCCCACTGTTTCATTTCAAAATGGTGATGAATCGGTGCCATCAAAAAGACCCGTTTTTTGCGGAGTTTGTAGCTTCCTACCTGCAAGATAACCGATACCGTTTCGATGACGAAGATGAGGCCGATGAGGATAAGGAGAATCTCACTTTTACCGATGATTGCCATGTAGGCGATAAACGCTCCCAAGGTAAGTGAGCCGCTATCCCCCATAAACACTTGCGCAGGGTGACAGTTAAACCACAAAAAGCCCAGCAGTGAACCGATCAATGCCGCCGCGATGATCACAACCTCTCCGGCGGGAATTTTCGGCATCAAGAGATAATGGGAGAGTGCGGCATTACCGACGATGTAGACGATAATGCTGAGGGAGAGGAGGGCAAAGATCGAGGGAACCGTGGCAAGACCGTCGAGTCCATCGGTAAGGTTGACCGCATTGGAAGTGGCAATCATAACCAAAACCCAAAACACAATACTCCATCCCCCCATATCAAAAAGGCTCGATTTGATAAACGGAACGTAAAAACCGGTCTCTAGTTTGGCAACATAGATCAAAAATAATCCAATGGCAATACCAAAAATGATCTGGAGGGTAAGTTTCGCACGGGCACTAAGTCCTGCAAGGTTGTCACCGCCGCGAATTTTACCCCAGTCGTCGGTAAAACCGATATACGCATAAAATACTAACGTCAATAAGCCGCCGATAACAAACGGGTTTGTGATATTTACTGTCAGGAGGGATGCTATAACGGTAGAAGCAACAAAAACGATTCCCCCCATTGTTGGGGTTTTGGCTTTCCCTTGGTGAGCGCTGACGTACTCATTGATTGGCTGCACGCGTGCGGAGCGCTGTGCCCAGGTGATAAAGCGAGGCATAAAAAAGAGGGTAAGGAGTAAACCGATAAAGAAAGCAATGCCCGCCCGAACGGTAATGTATTGAAAAATATTTAAGTGGAAAAAAGAATCAGCAGGGATATTTTGATAAAACCAATATAACATTTAGGGTACTCTTTAAAAGACAAAATTGTAAAGCAAGTGACATTTTAATATAATTAGTCAAAAGTTTGATTAATCGAAGGAGCCAATTTGAGTAAAAAAACGGTTTTAGTCATTACTGACGGCATCGGCTACTCTCAGAAACGTGAATATAATGCTTTTCACGCGGCCCATAAGCCGACGTACGATCAACTGTTTCGTGATGTTCCCCATTCACTGATCGATACCTTTGGGCTGAGTGTCGGTCTCCCTGAGGGACAGATGGGCAACTCTGAGGTAGGACATATGTCGATCGGAAGCGGTCGGGTATTGTATCAGGACTTAGTCAAAATCTCTCTGGCTCTCGAAGAGGGAACGTTTGAGAATAATAGTGTTTTTGCCTCATTACTCAAAACCAGCAAGCGGATCCATTTGATCTCTCTTTTAAGCGACGGTGGTGTTCATTCGCACATCGATCATTTGATGGGAGTCGTGGAGATTACTGCCGAAGCGGGCAAAGAGGTATGGCTCCATCTGATTAGCGATGGGAGAGATGTGGCCCCTACATCGGCAAAACTCTTTTTGCATACGGTCAATGCACACGGCTATCCTAACGTTAAGATCGGCTCATTGGGCGGGCGATTTTTTGGAATGGATCGTGATAATCGCTGGGATCGTGTTCAAAAGGGCTATGATGCAATCGTATGTGCCAACCCTAAAAGTGAACAAAGTGTTGCCGATTACATCGAAAATGCCTATGCTGCCGGTGAGACCGATGAATTTATCACCCCTACGGCTTTTGAAGGATATGACGGATTTAAAGAGAGTGATGCTGTTTTAATACTCAATTTCCGAAGCGATCGGATGCGTGAGCTGACAACGGCTGTGGGCGATTCTGCGTTCAACGGATTTAAGCGGGAATTTGTACCGACTCATTTGGCGACAATAACGCAGTACGACAAAAATTTCCCTTATCCGGTGCTGTTTCCTAAAGATGCGCCGATCAATACGCTCGCTGAGGTCATCTCTAAAGCAGGTTTACGACAGCTTCACACGGCAGAGACCGAAAAATATGCCCACGTTACTTTTTTCTTTAACGGCGGTATCGAAGAGCCGTATGAAAACGAAACACGGGTACTGATCCCAAGCCCACAAGTGAAAACCTATGATATGCAACCGCAGATGTCCGCTCCTGAAGTAGGTAATGTTGTGCTTAAAGCGATGGATGAAGGGGTTGATTTTGTGGTCGTTAATTTCGCAAACGGCGATATGGTCGGGCATACCGGAAACTTTGAAGCAGCGGTTAAGGCGGTTGAGGCCGTTGATGAAGAGCTGGGACGGATTGTCGAAACAGCACAAAAAAACGGCTATGCAATGGTTTTGACCTCCGATCACGGTAACTGCGAAGAGATGCGTGATGATGCGGGCAATACCCTCACGAATCATACGGTCGGAAAAGTATGGTGTTTTGTGATGGCAGATGGGGTGAAGCAGGTTCATCCGGGCGCACTGAATAATGTAGCACCGACGGTTCTCAAACTGATGGGGCTTGACATTCCATCCGAGATGGATGGGCCGCTGATTTAGTATATCATTAGGCTTTTTCGTCATCCTGAACTTGATTCAGGATCTCAAAGATTGCGGATCGGGTCCGCAATGACAAAACTTTACAACATAAGGAAACAGATGAAATTCACAGGTAAAAATGTATTGGTAACAGGTTCAAGCCGAGGAATCGGTGCGGAAGTGGCAAAAGTATTGGCGGGATACGGTCTTAAAGTATGGATCAACTATCGCAGCGGTGCGGCAGCGGCAGACGCAGTCAAAGAAGCGATTGAAGCTGAAGGCGGATGTGCGGCGGTGATCGGTTTTGACGTTGCGGATGAAGCGGCGTTTGTCGATGCGGTGAAAACCATTGTCGATGCGGACGGTGAACTCTCTTATCTTGTTAACAATGCGGGAATTACAAACGATAAATTGGCGCTTCGTATGAAGGCCGAAGAATTTACGAGTGTCATTGATGCAAACCTTACTTCTGCATTTATCGGTTGCCGTGAAGCGATGAAAGCGATGCGCAAACAAAAATTCGGAAGCATCGTCAACATGGCCTCAATCGTAGGTGAAACCGGGAATGCGGGACAAACCAACTATGCCGCATCCAAAGGGGGAATGATCGCGATGACCAAAAGTTTTGCGATCGAAGCGGCAACCAGCGGCATCCGTTACAACTGTATCACTCCGGGCTTTATCGCAACCGATATGACGGATGAGTTAAAAGAGGAAGTAAAAGCGGCCTTTACGGCAAAAATCCCGATGGGACGTTTCGGTGATGCAAAAGAAGTGGCGGAAGCAACGGCGTTTTTGCTTAGTGATCATGCGAGCTACATTACCGGAGAGACCCTCAAAGTCAACGGCGGGATGTTTATGTAGTACTAGGTTGGGAGGTCTATTTTGCCTCCTTAAGCTAAATATGGTATAATTTGCCGATTTTATTCATAGGAACAGGAGCTATTATGGCACTTATCGACGATATTAAAGAAGTAGTGGTTGAGCAACTCAGCGTAAACCCGGACGAAGTTAAAGAGGATTCTAAATTCGTAGAAGATCTTGGCGCTGACAGCCTTGACGTTGTTGAATTGGTAATGGCTCTTGAAGAGAAATTCGATATCGAAATCCCTGATGACGAAGCGGAAAAAATCCAAACTGTTCAAGATGTCATCAACTACATCCAAAGCAAAAACTAAAACCATTATCGAGGTTTTGCCTCGATAGTATCAATCTAACAATATGGTCTAAGAGTTTGGCTTAATGGAGCCAAAGTTTCAGACCATCCACCATCAGGAGAGAATGTGAAAAGAGTAGTAGTAACCGGAATGGGAATGATCAATGCAGTTGGTCATGATAAAGAGAGCTCATTCAAAGCAATTTGTGAAGGTGAATGCGGGATCGATATGATCACGATTTTCGATGCTTCAACACAAAGTGCGCAAATTGCCGGTGAGGTCAAAAACTTCGATCCTGAATCGGTTATGGATGCAAGAGAGGTTAAAAAAGCGGACCGTTTTATCCATTTGGGGATTAAAGCGGCGCAAGAGGCGATGGCAGATGCCAATTTTCCGGAAGGGTTTGATAAAGAGCGTTTCGGTATCGATGCAGCATCGGGTATCGGCGGTCTTCCATCGATTGAGCGCAACTCGATTATCCTCGAGACCAAAGGGCCTCGTCGTATCTCTCCATTCTTTATTCCGGGTGCATTGGTCAATATGCTCGGAGGATTTATCACGATCGATCATGGTTTGCAAGGGCCGAATCTTTCTGCGGTAACGGCATGTGCGGCGGGGACTCACGCTATTAGTGAAGCGGCAAAGACGATTATGATCGGCGGTGCGGATCAAATGCTCGTGGTTGCGGCTGAATCGGCGATTACCGGTGTCGGTATCGGCGGATTTGCTTCGATGAAAGCGCTTAGCACCCGCAACGATGATCCAAAACACGCATCACGTCCGTTTGATGCGGAACGTGACGGATTTGTTATGGGTGAGGGAGCGGCTGCATTGGTACTCGAAGAGTATGATGCGGCAGTGGCTCGCGGAGCACGTATTTATGCTGAGCTTATCGGTTTCGGTGAAAGCGGCGATGCGAATCATATTACGACTCCGAGTCTTGAAGGGCCGTTACGTGCCATGAAAGCGGCATTGAAAATGGCGGGACATCCGAAAGTCGATTACGTCAATGCCCACGGAACAAGCACCCCTACCAATGACAAAAATGAAACTGCGGCGCTTAAAATCGCATTCGGTTCCAAAGAGAACTGTCCTCCGGTAAGTTCAACCAAAGGTCAAACGGGTCACTGCCTCGGTGCAGCGGGTGGAATCGAAGCGGTTATCAGTATTATGGCGATGCGTGATGGTATTATCCCTCCAACCATCAACTACGTAAACCCTGATGAAAACTGTGATTTGGATATCGTTCCGAATGTGGCACGCAAAGCAGAGCTGAATATCGTTATGAGCAACTCATTTGGATTTGGCGGCACTAACGGTGTCGTTATTTTCAAAAAAATATAAGAGGGCAAGCCGTTGGCTACCTATTTAGATTTCGAACAGACTATTCGTCAAATCCAAGAAGAGATCATTGCGGCAGAAGTACGCTATGATCACCATGCAGTAGAGATTCTGAAGCAGGATTTGGACAAAGAAGTTCAAAAAACCTATGCTAATCTTTCCCCTTATCAAGAGCTTCAGCTCGCGCGTCACCAAGACCGCCCGTATGCGCTTGATTACATCAATCTCCTTTTGGATCAAAAATATGAGATTCACGGGGATCGCCATTTTCGTGATGACCTCTCTATCATCTGCTATATCGGAACCATCGGTGATGAACGGGTAATGGTGATCGGTGAGCAAAAAGGGCGCGGAACCAAAAACAAGCTTAAACGCAACTTCGGTATGCCGCATCCTGAAGGGTATCGGAAAGCTCTCCGCGTGGCAAAAATGGCCGAGAAATTCAATATCCCTTTG
The DNA here is from genome assembly GCF_001829605.1 of Sulfuricurvum sp. RIFCSPLOWO2_12_FULL_43_24. NCBI lineage: Bacteria > Pseudomonadati > Campylobacterota > Epsilonproteobacteria > Campylobacterales > Sulfurimonadaceae > Sulfuricurvum > Sulfuricurvum sp. RIFCSPLOWO2_12_FULL_43_24. The sequence continues at coordinate 29,368 of NZ_MIBT01000010.1, forward strand.
TTGATGCTGATTGACACTCCGGGCGCATACCCAGGGCTTGGTGCTGAAGAACGTAATCAAAGTGAAGCGATTGCCCGTAATTTGCTCGAACTCTCTAACCTTAATACGATTACCGTATCGGTTGTTATCGGCGAAGGGGGAAGCGGTGGAGCATTGGCTATCGGTGTGGCCGATCGCCTTGCGATGATGCGCTACTCCGTATTCAGTGTTATCTCTCCAGAGGGGTGTTCGGCTATTTTGTGGAACGATCCGACCAAAGTGGAAGCTGCAACCAAAGCGCTTAAAATCACCTCTGCCGATCTTAAAGAGCTTGATTTGATCGATGATATTATTGATGAACCTCTAATCGGGGCACATCGTGATAAAGAGGGTGCTGTCCGTGCTCTTAAAAACTATTTTCTGGGTGAAGTGTCAAAACTCAAAACTTTGAGTGATGCGGAACGTCTGGAAAAACGTTACAACCGTCTTGTCGGAATGGGCAGATTCAGCGAATAAGGTTAACCCTTATTCCTCTACTTTTATTTTCTTCTCTTCTTTTTTTACTTTTGGTCTTTTTAACCGTTTTGCCTCTTTTGAAAATGCGATCAGCTCTTCTGTGTTGTGGATAGTATGGGGGATGAGTGTCAGTGTCCGTTTGAGGAGCTTTGTGGTTGTCATTGCATCGGAGAGGGCTCGATGGTGGGTGGCATCTTTATAGAGCTCTAATTGTTCGTTAAGATACTTGAGACCGTAGCGTTCACTCTCGATGGTTCGTTCGGCTAAATCAATCGTACACAAAGAGCGGTTGAGCAGTTTTTGAAGGCCCACCCGTTCCATCATGCCGGAGACAAAATTATAATCGAATTTGGCATCGTGACCGACAAATACGGCATCGCCTAAAAAGAGACGGAATTCCCGCATGACCTTTCCCATCACGGGCGCTTTTAGGGTTTGTTCCACCTTGATACCGGTGATTTCTTGAATCTGATCCGATATAGAGTTGCAGTAGACCAAGCTTTCATAGGTATCGAGTATGCGGCCGTTTTGAAGCTTGACGGCTCCGATTTCGATAATTTGGTCACGTGAGGGTTTAGAACCGTTGGACTCGACATCAACGATGCAAAAAAGGGTATCATCAACACTGGTAACGGTACTTTCAAAGAGGTAAACATCATTGTGCAGTGCAATGTTCATCCCCTGTGCTTTTAACAGTTCAAGGGTAAGTTCACTCTCCATACCTAAAGAATCTTCAAACTCTTTTTTTGGGATACCGTTTTTAGAGAGTCGAGAGAGGGTTTTGGGATCCGATAGTGTCACTCTTTAGCCTTTTGGATAAAAGCTTTAACACGCTGAGGATTTTTTTTACCATAAGATGCTTCGACACCGCTGCTGACATCAACACCGTAGAAACCGTACGATTTAAGACTTGCCACGTTATCTGGGTCAAGCCCTCCGGCAAGGATAATTTTAGAACAATCAATCCCTTCAAACCATTCGATATTGAGCCGTTTACCGCTTCCGCCAAAACTTTCACAATACGCATCAATCAGACGGTATTCATCGGTATGGGTGAGGATGTCCTCTCGTTTTTTGGCACGCACAACACGCAAAGAGGGGAAATCTACCTGAGTAAAAAAATCGTCTTCGACATCGAAATGGATCTGTGCCAAGGTGCAACCGCTTAAGAGGCAGGTTTCACGAATCACTTCAGGAGTTTCATTGACAAAAAGGGCTACCTTTTCCACGAAGGGGGGGAGCATTTTGATGATGGAACGAGCATCTTGAGGAGTGATATAGCGGGGTGATTCAGGATAAAAGACAAATCCGAGTGCATCGGCTCCCGCATCAATAGCTATATAAGCATCTTCTAGATTAGTAATCCCGCAGATCTTGACTTTCATACTTTTAAGCTGTCAATCGCGGTTTTAAAATCCTCCGCCCCAAAAACATAACTGCCGGCGACACAGATATCAACTCCGGCTTCTTTAAGCAGTTGGATGTTTGAACTACCCACTCCACCGTCGATTTCGATCAAACACTCGGGGTTAATACGATCTCGCAACGCTTTGAGACGTTTGATTTTATCAATCACGGTTGGGATGAATTTTTGTCCTCCGAATCCCGGATTAACCGACATGACCAAAACCATATCCAAATCACCCAAAAGATACTCGATCGCTTCGGCGGGAGTATGAGGGTTTAGAACGATAGCGGGTTTGATCCCCAGCGAGCGGATATACTGAATAAGGCGGTGAGGATTTTTTTCCTCTTCGATGTGAAAGGAGATGTATTGCGGTTTTAAGGGAGCGAAGAGGTCAACAAAAAAAGTGTTGTTCTGCACCATCAGATGGATATCGAGCGGTTTTGTCGCAGCTTTTGCGATAGCATTGACGACGACCGGCCCGATGGTGAGATTGGGGACAAAGTGTCCATCCATCACATCAACGTGTACCAAGTCACACCCTGCGTCACAAATGGCACGGACATCACGCGCTAAATTACCGAA
>NZ_MIBT01000011.1:0-8629 GCF_001829605.1 Sulfuricurvum sp. RIFCSPLOWO2_12_FULL_43_24
TATCAGCGACGCAAGTAAACGGGATGCGAGGTTGAATGCCTATTTCGGCGGTTTAGGAAAGTCTAAACGGGTTGTCTTGTTCGATACACTGATCCAAAAACTCTCTCCCAGTGAGCTAATCGCTGTTTTAGGGCATGAGTTGGGGCACTTCGCGCACGGTGATTTGTACAAAAATATTGCGATAGTCGGAGTAATGCTGTTTGGAATGTTTGCCCTCTTCGGTAATCTTCCCGAAACACTTTATATGGAACTTGGAGTTTCACAGAGTCCGCACATTATTATGATGCTCTTTATCCTTCTCCTTCCGGTAGTCAGTTTTGTCATGATGCCGTTGATGGGCCTTATGAGCCGACATAATGAATATGAAGCTGATCGCAGGGGCGCTGAACTCGGCGGTGCGGAGCATTTGGTCAATGCCCTCAAAAAACTGGTGGCAGAGAACAAAAGCTTCCCCCTTTCTCACCCGCTCTATCGCTTTTTTCACACGACCCATCCTCCGGTCGTGGATCGGCTCCGTGCGTTAGGGTATGATATCCGCATTGAAAAAGATGAAGGATATGCCGACCCATGTCCAAACGACTAAAAGAGCTTCACGAAGAGATTACACTCCGATTGAACGGTGTTGTTGAATCTCCCCGCCGTGAGGCGGAACTTCTCCTTATGGCGTATCTAAATAAAGATCAGCTCTACTTTATTACACACCAAGAGGATGTGCTCGATGAAAGTGATCCGAGATTAGTGCAATGGGTTGAAAAGCGTTCCGCGAATGTTCCCCTCGAATATTTGACGAATCGCGTCAGTTTTTACAGCCGTGAGTTTTACATCGACGAGGGGGCGTTAATCCCCCGTCCGGAGACGGAGCATTTGATTGATGAAGTCTTAGGGTCCGTTTCACTCGATGATACGATGACGGTTGTCGAAGTGGGGGTAGGGAGCGGAATTATTTCGATACTTCTTGCATTGCATCTGCCAAATGCCCGTTTTATTGCTGTTGATATTTCACCGCGTGCATTGGCAGTAGCGCGCCGCAATATCGAAATGTTCGGACTGAGTGAGCGAATCGAATTGCGCGAGGGGAATTTGCTCTCACCTATCATCGAAAAAATCGATTTTCTCGTCTCTAATCCTCCCTATATCGCACATGATGCTCCGCTGGAGTCTAATCTCTCGTATGAGCCGCAAAACGCACTGTTCGGTGGTGAAATCGGGGATGAAATGATTCGTGCATTGCTGGATGAAGTGTACACTCGCCGTATTCCTTCCTTTGCGTGCGAGATGGGTTACGACCAGCGCTCAAAGGTGCAAGAATATCTTAAAAATTTTGCGGTACAATCGTTGGATTTTTATACCGATTATGCCTCGTTTGATCGGGGATTTGTGTTAAAGGCTATTCATGAATAAAAAAGCTTTGGTTGATGTTACTTATCTTCTTTTGATTGCTATGAGTGCGGGGGCTGTTTTGGTACTTGGTGTGTTTGTTGCCGCCGTAGTCTTCCACTCAGAACTCTATCTTAGTGTAGCGCTTTTGTCCCGCTACGAAGAGGGGAAAATTATGGGAGAAATCTTCCACCGTTTTACCTATTGGGCCTATTTTATGTCAGTCGTGATTGCTGTGTATGAGGTTTCTCACTATAAAGTGATGCAAATTGATAAAGTGGCTATTTTGAGCGCATTAGGTTCTATCGGGACACTGCTGCTTTTTAGTGCCGTTTATACCCCTAAAATTTTAGAATACCAAGCGCGTGGAGAAGCGGCTATTGATCCATCCTTTGAAGCACTTCACAAAGCAAGTGAGATCGACTTTAAAATACTGTTATTGATGTTATTAATCCTTTTTTCTCGTAGAGCCTATCTTATGGCGGTAAAAAAATGATCCGTTTTGAGAATGTCACCAAAAGTTTTGGAAAACGGGAGATTCTGCGCGGAGTAAATCTGGAGATCGAAAAAGGAAAAACAACGGTTATTTTTGGAGTTTCGGGCGGCGGAAAATCAACGATTATCAAACATATCGTTGGATTACTTAAACCCGATTCGGGAACCATCACCGTCGATGGGACACGGGTTGATAATGCCGATGAGACAACATTGCGTTCTATCCGCACAAAAGTGGGTTTTTTGTTTCAAAGCGGGGCTCTTTTTGACAGTATGAACATTCGCGAAAATGTTGCATTCCCGATGCTGGAACATCAACAACTCTCTTCAAAAGAACTTGAGTATAAAATTGATGAAAAGCTCACGATGGTGGGGCTTGATCCCAAAATCGTAAAATCGCTCTATCCTGAGGAATTAAGCGGGGGGATGCGTAAACGTGTCGGTTTGGCACGCACCCTCGCTCTGGAGCCTGAGGTTATTTTGTACGATGAACCGACATCGGGCTTAGACCCTGTGACCAGTGACTTTATTACGCAAATGATCTGTCGTTTACGCGAAGAGATTGGAATGACCTCGATTCTGATCAGCCACGATATAGCAGAGAGTTTTAAAGCAGGGGATAATTATGCGATGCTTTTTGATGGTGTAATTGTCGAAGCAGGGGATAAAGAGGCGTTTCGAAATTCATCTAATGCCGTGGTTCAGCAATTCATTCACGCACGCGCTGAGGGGCCGATCGCGTTTCATTAACGTCCCCCAAACTTCTTCGTCCACCACTCCTGCGGGGTGAGAGTCTTTTCTCTCAGATGTTCTTCATCAAAATTAAATTCGTATTTTGAACAATACTCAAGTAAGATAGCATACGCATCATTGATTTTGGTGCTCATCGCATGAGCCGTTTCGGTATCATCGGGGTGTTTGTCAGGATGCCATGTCCGCATCATATTTTTATAGCGGATTTTGATATCGGAAAGGGTGGCTTTGTCGCTCAGACCAAGGAGCGTTTTGGCCTTTATGAGCGTGTCAAAAGAGAGCATGGAAAGAGGGTTTAGTCTCTTTGTTGACGCATAAACGTCGGTACATCGAGGAAGTCTTCCGTATAGTCACCGTTGGCAACCATAGCAGGGCGTACAACAACACGAGGCTTAGCCGCAGCAGCTGCCACCACTTCTTTGTTTTCAAATTCATGGTTATTGATTCCCATTGCCGCTTTTTTCTCAAAACCGGTTGCAACGAGAGTGATGCGGATAAAATCTTTTGCCAATGTTTCATCGGTAGTAGTACCGAAGATAACGTCTGCTGCTTCATCAACACTGTTGTGGACAACGTCCATTGCAGCAGAGAGTTCCATAAATGGAAACTCAGGGTGCATGCTAAAGTGTACCAAAACCCCAAGAGCCCCGTTAACTGACATGTTGTCAAGCAATGGAGACTCGATAGCGTTTTTGATTGCTTCGTAGGCTGCGTTTTCACCTTTATATTCACCAACACCCATAAGAGCCAAACCACGGTGGCTCATAACGGTTTGCAAGTCGGCGAAGTCAAGGTTGATGTCGTTGTCACCGCTGGCTAGAATTACACCCGATGTTCCGCTAACGGCGCGAGCAAGTACGCTGTCAACGATTTTGAAGCTCTCTTTGATCCCGAGTTTCGGGTCAATAATTGAGAGAAGTTTGTCATTTGGGATGACAACGATACAATCGGATTCATTTTTCAATTCGTTCAACCCGTCTTCGGCAAGTTTAAGACGTTTTTTCCCTTCGAAAGAGAAAGGTTTGGTTACAACTGCGATCGTTAAAGCACCCACTTCTTTAGCGATTTTAGCGATGATTGGAGCGGCACCTGTACCGGTTCCTCCGCCAAGACCTGCTGCTACGAATACGATATCCGCACCCTCTAATGCACGAGAAAGGTCTTCATAGCTCTCTAAAGCGGATTCTTTACCCACTTCAGGTTTCATCCCCGCACCCAAACCTTTGGTCAGTTTTGCACCGAGTTGGATTTTGGTTGCCGCAGAACCATGTTCTAGCACTTGAGCATCCGTATTTGCAATGATAAGTTCAATACCGGGAATAGCTTCTTTAAGCATATATCCGATCATGTTTCCACCGCCGCCGCCGACACCGACTGCTACAATACGTGCTCCTGTGAGAGTTGTTGATTCTTCAATTGAAAATGGTTCCATGCTTGCTCCTTGACGTGATTAAAATAGTTGAGTTGCCCAATTCCAAAACTTGGCAATTGGATTTGGTTGATCGGTTTGAACAGGTTTATTAGACCCGATATTAACCATTTTTTGAGCTTCCGCTTTTTTCTCTTCCTTCACTGGCGGTGGCGTTGCAGCTGCCGTCGGTGATGGAGTAGGTATTGCTGTGGAAGTTTCAAATTTTGGCGCCTCTTCGTGGATTTGATGACTCATTTGCGCGGCTGTCGGTTCTTCACTGCTATGGCGCATACGTCGATTTACGTCGATTTCGTACGGAGTATAATCACCGGCGAGGTATTTGACCAATCCGACAGCTCCTGAGTAAGAAGGATCTCTGAGGGTATCAAATAGACCGCCGACATCGGTCGGTTTAGCAAGACGCACCGGCATATTGTCTAAAATAGCAACGGCGAGTTCGCGGAGACCTTCGATTTTAGTAAATCCTCCGGTGAGAACAACACCGGCACCCATGTGTTCTTTGAGCCCGCTTTTTTCAATCGATTGAGCGATAATCATTAATGTCTCTTCTACACGGGCATAAATGACGTTATGAACCACTTCGAGAGAAACTTCATGCGTTGATGTTTCATCACCGATTACAGGGAGTTCGATCAAATCATTACTTGGAGCATAGAGCGAGCCGTAATTGATTTTGACATTATCCGCAGTGTGCAGAGGCGTGTGCAAAGCCATTGATAAATCATTAGTAATATGATTTGAACCGACACCCAAAAAGTCGTTGTATCGGATTGCATGACCCGAATGGATAACGATGTTGCTCGTATTACCACCCATGTCGACAACGGCAGCTCCCAACTCTTTTTCATCCGCGTTGAGAACAGCGATGGCTGAAGCGTATCCGCTGAGCACAACACTCTCAACATCAACACCGGCAGCTTTTACCGCTTTGCGCAAATTGTTAAGATTGCTTTTTTGGGTTGTGATGATATGGGTTTCAACTTCCAAGCGTGAAGCGTTCATCCCTAACGGGTCTTCGATAAAATCTTGGTCATCAACTTTGAAGTTATACGGCAGGGCATGTAAAACTTCAAACTCATTCGGGATGTTGGCATTATACAAAGAGGTATGCATAACACGTTGAATCTCATTGAGGGTGATCTCTTTGTTCGGGATATTAACGATGCCGCTGGAATTTAGACTTTTCGTATAGGCACCGGAGATGGTGACGACTGCACTTCGAAGTTCGGTTCCTGCAACACGTTTAGCATCATTGAGTGCGCTTTTGATCGATTTGGATGCAAGCTCAATGTTGGTGATGCTCCCTTTGCGAAGGCCTTGTGCTTTTGCAATACCGGCTCCAATGATTTGCGCGTGGTTGTCATCATCGATTTCCGCGATGAGCGCACAAACTTTAGTTGAGCCGATATCAATGGCTAAAACGGTTCGTTTCAAATCAAATCCCCTCTACATAGATTTCAACAGGATACTTGCCCTCAAGCGCTTTAATCAGCCCTTGATCCAACAAGCTTCCTTTGAGCTTCAGTACGACATTTTCATCCGCTATTGTTTTGTCTTGAAGCAACTTTTGTTCCAAAACGTTATAAAGAATAACATTTCCACTTTCCAAAGTAATAAAACCTTGTTTTTGTTTGGAAGCAAACAGTTTATTTAGAAATTCTGATCCCTCAGGTGCACTCAATCCACCTATTTTAGCGCTATCACTGCGTGTGAGGAAATCAGTCGATGTTCCGGCAAATGTTTTATAACTGTTTTGAGCTAACTCTTGGAGTTTGGTTTTTTTCGCTTCACCCAGATAAAGAGCACTAACATCCGTTTTGGCTTCTTCATACGTTTTCGTACGGGCCGGATTCATTTTAACAAGTTTTACGATGATATAGTCATTACCTGCTTTGCGTGGCTTAAGAAAAGGTTTTTGATCATTTAATGCCATAATCTCTTTGGTAAGCTCAGGACTAAAGGGAGACGATTCAGAAGTTAGGGTTGCTGTCTGAGTAGCTGTAGTTGCTTTAAGAGCACCTTTTTTGTAATCGATGTAGAGACGAAGCGCCTCTTTTTCAGTCGCTTTATCATTGAGGGCTGCTACGATAGTCGCTTGTGCTTCCCCTAATGAAAGAATTTTGCCAGTGGTGTCTTTGAATGATTGGCGATTCATCTCATAAAATTCATTAATTTCGTTGGCTGCCGGAGTTGCCGTAATCGGAGCTTGGGCTACGTAAGAAATTTCGTAGCTCGGAGAAGTTTTAAACTCTTTTTGGTGTTTTTCCCAAAATACTTTGAGTTCTCCTTCATTCGGCGTGAGGGTAATCATATTCGGCGTGAGCAGTTTATAGCTGATTTTGTCTGAAACACCCAATGCACTGCCAAGCGCTTTTGATTCACTTGCTTTAGCACCCGATGCGAGAAGGTAAAGAGTTTTTTGGATTAAGAGCTCTTTTTTCATCGACTCTTCGTACTCTTTGATCGTTAAACGGTTTTGTTTTAATGCTTCAGCATAAACGGTTTTGTCAAACGTTCCGTCTTTTGAAAATACGCTTTGTGATTTGATGATATTTAAAAGTTCTTCATCGGTAACGACCAATCCGTAGCTGTTCGCTAGATTGAGAACGAGAGCTTGATTCACCAGTTGGCGAAGTGCTTGGCGTTGGAGGCCGAATTGCTGCGCTTGTTTTTCGTCAAATTTTCCTTGGAAAAGCTGATTGTATTGATTAAAAAGGTTAGAGTAGCTTTTTTGCAGTTCAGCGGATGTAATCGAAACATCACCTACTTTAGCGACGGCTCCTGCTTTGTCTCCATAGCTGTATTGACCCCATCCGACGAATCCGGCTCCGATAAAAGCGATCGTGGAGATCCAAATCGTAATGACCAAGTATTTCCGATGGCGTTGCATCCAAGTAATCATATTAAACGATCCTATTGTAAAATTCAGATATTCTATTCAGTTTACCATTAAACTTGGATGAAAATAGTGCACGACTAACAAATGTTATCATATTATAACTCAGATTTAGAGGCTTTTCATGAATAATTTAGAGATATCCAAGCGTGACTTGAGTGTATTATGGCATCCGTGTACTCAAATGAAAGATCACGAGACGATTCCTCTTGTTCCTATTTCCAAAGGAGAAGGGGTATATCTGTACGATTTTGAAGGGAACCGCACTATCGATGCTATCAGCAGTTGGTGGGTGAACCTTTTTGGCCATTGCAACCCCTACATCAACCAAAAAATTAAAGAGCAGCTGGATACACTGGAACATGTTATTTTGGCTGGATTTACTCATGAGGGGATCGTGCGACTCTCTGAGAGATTGGTTAAACTCTCACCCGATGGGCTAACACGCTGTTTTTATGCCGATAACGGTTCGAGTGCGATTGAAGTAGCTCTAAAAATGTCGTATCACTCTCATAAAAACGGCGGAAAAGAGAAAGGGTTGTTTGTCTCACTCTCGGAGAGTTACCATGGTGAGACATTGGGAGCGCTGTCAGTCGGGGATGTAGCTCTGTATAAAGAGACGTATGAGCCGTTGCTGATCCGCTCTATTCAAACACCGTCCCCGCTCAATCAGAGTATCGAGGCGGCTTTGGAAGCGGCCAAATTGTTTGAAATATTGCTCATAGAACGAAGCCATGAGATAGCGGCATTGATAGTTGAACCGTTAGTGCAAGGGGCAGGGGGAATGAAAATGTATCATCCTCTCTTTTTGAGTGAAACAAAACGGTTGTGTGAAGTTTATGACGTCCATTTTATTGCAGATGAGATTTTGGTCGGTTTTGGACGGACGGGCACTATGTTCGCGTGTGAGCAAGCAGGTATAACACCCGATTTTTTAATTCTCTCAAAAGGGCTTACAGGGGGATATTTGCCTCTGTCGGTTGTACTAACAACGGAGGCGGTCTATGATTCGTTTTATTGTGAATACAACCCCGCGCGGTCCTTTTTACACTCACACAGTTATACGGGAAATGCACTGGCGTGTGCGGCGGCCAATGCTACTCTTGATATTTTCGAATCGGAGAAAGTGATTGAAAACAATCAACGAACGATTGCCTTTATAAGCGATGAATTAAAGCGTTTTAAGTCATTGCCGAGAGTCAAAGAAGTACGTCAGTGCGGAATGATAGCGGCGATTGAGTTGGAGGGATTCGATCCATCAGAGCGGATTGGATTGAAAATTCATCAGTATTGTATGGCACAGGGGGTATTGATTCGGCCGCTGGGAAGTGTAATTTATGTAATGACACCGTATGTGATTTCTTTTGATGAGCTAAAAAGGGTGTTTGATGCAATAGAAGCGGCACTGGGTAACATTTAAATCTGTTATTAGTGAGGTTAAGCTATCATTAGGGCAATAAATTTAAAGGCAGCTACGTGCAAGAAACTCCCCATATCCCTGTCCTTTATCGCGAAGTGATTGAAGCATTCTCTGAGTGTAAAGAGGGAAATGTTATTGATTGTACGATGGGATACGGAGGACACTCTTCATTATTGCTTGATAATAACGGTGCTTTAACACTGATCGGAATCGATCAAGATCCTACCGCAATTGCCTTCTCCTCAAAACGTCTTGA
>NZ_MIBT01000012.1:0-8928 GCF_001829605.1 Sulfuricurvum sp. RIFCSPLOWO2_12_FULL_43_24
CCGAAAGACGCCTCAGTAACGCTGGGACCGGATGCCACGGGTGTTGGCTGGGTATACCAATACGCCCTTACCTCCACGACATTAAATCTAGCCGATATGCGAAGTTATCAAGACTATTTTCTCCGTTTCGGACTGCTTTCAGTGCCGGGTGTCAGTGAAGTAGCAAGTGTCGGAGGATTCGTCAAAAATTACGAAATCACCGCAGATCAAAATGCGCTGGTTAACTACAATCTCTCCATCCTGGATATCTCAAATGCCATAGAAAAAACGAATGTCTCCGATGGAGCGCGGGTTGTGCTGCGAAATGGGTTTGAAAATATGGTGCAAACCAGCGGATACTATGCAAACGAGGAGGAGATACTTAATACACCGCTCCTTGCCAACAATGGTCTCTCCTTGAGTATACGCGATGTTGCAAGCGTAAACCTTACCCCCTCGGAGCGAAGAGGAGTTGCGGATCTAAACGGAGAGGGCGAGACGGTAGGGGGTATCGTTATCGCCAGAATAGGAGAAAATGCCTATAAAGTCATAGCAGATGTCAAAGAAAAGCTAAAAACACTTACCGGCCCGGATGTAACAATCGTACCCGTCTACGACCGAAGTGAATTAATTGAAAAAGCGGTTGATACCCTCAAAAGAGCCCTTATCGAAGAAGCGATCGCTGTCGCCATCATCGTTGCAATTTTTCTCGGACACACAGGAAGTATTGCCGTTATCGTCCTCACCCTTCCGCTTACTATCGGGCTTACTTTTTTAGCGATGACATCGTTTGGAATGAGCTCGAATATCATGAGTCTCGGAGGAATAGCCATTGCGATAGGTGCCATGGTAGATGCGTCCATCGTCCTCGTTGAAAATGCCCATAAGCATATCATTGAAAAAAGGAAACAGGGGCTAGCGCTCACCTATGCCATCAAACTTGACGCGATATTAGAAAGCTCAAAGCAAGTAGGACGTCCGATCTTCTTTGCACTCATGCTCGTTATCGTAAGCTTCATGCCGATCTTTGCCCTGACGGGTCAGGAGGGAGCGCTCTTTTCGCCAATGGCATTTACCAAAAGTTTTGCTATGCTTTTTGGTGCCATTATCGCCATTACCCTCACTCCGGCACTAATGAGTATATTTTTAAATGATAAGATTAAAGCCGAAGAAGATTCACGGATAAACAGCTTTTTTATAAAGCACTACGAGACTTTACTGCGTAAAATTATGGGCTACAAAAAGACGGCTTTAATACTATTTATCGGCACTATGGTGCTCTCCTACCCGTTATACAACACTCTTAAATGGGAGTTTATGCCTAAACTTTCCGAAGAAGTTTTCATGTATATGCCTGTTGCACCTATGGGTATTAGCGTCGATTTGGCATCAAGTATTACCCAGAAAACAGACCAAATTATCAAAAAATTCCCAGAAGTCCAAACCGTATTCGGTAAAGCCGGACGAGCGGATACGGCGACCGACTCCGCTCCCCTCGCGATGATAGAAACCATTATCACGCTAAAGCCGAAAGATCAGTGGAGAGCCGGAATGAGCGAAGAGAAGCTGATGGAGGAGATGGACAAAGCACTTCAAATCGAAGGGCTGTCAAACTCATGGACCTATCCCATCCGAGGGCGCATTGATATGCTCATTACGGGTATTAGGACACCGCTTGGTATAAAAGTTTACGGTCAAAATTTTGAGGATATTGAAAAATACTCGAACGAAATCAGTAAAGCGCTCAACAAAGTGGAAGGAAGTTCGGCAGTATTTGCCGAAAAGGCGGCTACGGGATATTATCTCGATATTAAACCCAAGGACGATATGATAGCCCAATACGGGCTGAACAGAGACGAAATATTCAAGACTATAGCACTAAGCGTAGGTGGATCAAGTGTTTCCACGATGATCCAAGGAACACACAGATACCCTATATCTGTAAGGCTGGATGCCTCAGCAAGGGGTGACATAGAAGCGATCAAAAACATCCTCATCAAAACCGAATTAGGACAACATGTTCTCTCGGATTTCGCCGACATCAGCTACATAGAAGCACCGGGGGAGATAAAAACCGAAAAAGCGCTGCCGGTCGGCTACATCTATATCATGCCAAAAGAGACGATAACCCCCTCTGAGTATAAGCAAGTAGCACAAAAAGTGATAGAAACAATCAACGTACCGCAAGGTATCCGGTATGAATGGACAGGACAGAGTGAATATCTCGAAAGCGCCAAAAAAACGCTGATTCTTATTGCTCCGATCAGTCTGCTTCTTACCTTTATGCTGATTTTCGCCTCGATTAGGGATATACGTCTTACGGCGCTCGTCTTTTTTACCCTTCCGTTTAGTTTCGTAGGCGGTCTGCTTGCTGTAAAGCTACTGGGATTTTCTATGAGTATCGCCGTAATAGTCGGATTTTTAGCCCTTCTTGGAGTTGCGGCAGAAACTGCCATCGTGATGCTTATATACCTCAAAGAAGCCGTTGATGAAAAAAGAGTGGAAGGCAAAAGAGAATACGTTTCATTGCTCAATGCGTGCATAGACGGTGCGGCCAAGAGAATACGGCCTAAGCTGATGACAGTTTTTAGTCTTATGGCAGGACTTATGCCATTGCTCTACATCAAAGGGGTAGGAAGCGAAATAATGGGACGAATAGCGGCCCCAATGCTTGGCGGATTGATCACATCGACATTATTGACCTTAATTCTAATTCCGATTTTTTATCTTTGGATTGTCAAGAAAGAGTTTCTAAAGGATGAGAAACCGAAACCATAGAAGCACTATCCCTGAAAAAGTTAGAGTCTGTTATGCTTTACTTCCCATTGATCATCCGCGATACCAAACCGCTTTGATCTTTTTTCTCGGCAAGTACCACGCCGATGATATGGAGTGCGATGAAAGCAAATATTGCCCAGCCTAAGACCAGATGTAATGTCTCAACATTCTCTTTGGCTTCACCGGTAATCTTGTAATAGAGCGCCAAACCGCTGAGAGACATAATCGCCATCACCCCATATACCGCTCGATAAAGGAGATATACCTTTTGCATGGCAGGATTATCATCGAACCCGAATCCGTTTTTGACCACTATCGCCAATCTCCATACTAATAAAACGGCAACCGCAATTCCTAAATAGATGTGCCAATCCCACATCGGAGAACGGACTGCTTTACCGATCATTACTGCCTGCTCATCGGTAATAATACTACCGAGTTCCGCCATTTTGGCTTGTACAATTGCACCGATATTTGCCTTGTGCATAACACTCTCTCTCAACACAACGGTGATAAAAAGTCCGAATAGTGCAATGGCATTCAACCAATGCCAGATTCTAAATGAGGGTGAAAAATGGCGCATAACAACTCCTGTTTTAGTTTTTCTATTATAGACGGATTAAGATACTGGAGTGTTAACACTTTGTCAATCTGAAAATGATTATTTTTAAAATTTTGTAGAAATTATTTAGCATAATTAATTTAGTTTTTCTTATAATATACGAGTGTATGATTTACCCATCCAGAATCAGGAGTTCCTTATGAAACCTCTACTTATCGCCCTTAGTTTTTTGACTATTACAGCATTCGCTTGCTCTAACCCTTCCAACAGTTGCAATGGGAGATATAAGAATCCACCCCCGTTGATCGAACCGATCACCTATGCATTAGATCAAATGGGGATGGGAGACAACGGCGATATTCGAACCGCTATCCATCTCTATAAAAAAGAGGTCCGTTTATTAACCCCTTCGATCCCTACCGAAGCATTCCAAGGGGGAAATTTCAATCCGGGAGCTTATGCACTAAACTCGCCCGATGCAAAAGCACTCAAAGCGCAAATCGATCTCTTTGACACCATCTATCTGGTTTTAAATGATGAGCAAAAAAAACAATTTCCGGCCCTCATAGGGATGTATCAACACCATATGAAATTTATCACTTCCCCTCAAATGTGCGACAGTGCGAAAAAAGGGTGTGATAACGACAAAAGCAAATCGTGCGGAGCAAAAAGTTGCGATACCCCTAAAAGTGTCAAACCAACTCCAAAACGCTAAGACTCGATATGGTATAATCGCGCCATTATTTAGACCCTTAAAAGGTAACTCTTATGCGCCAAACCATTACTGAAAAAATCTTCTCCGAGCACGTCGGACGCACCGTTTATGCCGGTGAAATCGTCCGCTCACCGATCGATATGGTCATCGGAAACGACATCACCACCCCCATCTCGATCAAAGCGTTCGAAGATTCGGGTGCAACAAAGCTTGCCAACCCTGAGGGGTTCTCCATCGTTTTGGATCACTTTATCCCTGCCAAAGATATCGCATCAGCGAACCAAGCGCGCATCAGCCGTGATTTCGCTAAAAAATATCAAATGAAACACTTTTTCGATGAAAAAGACATGGGGATCGAACACGCATTGCTTCCGGAAAAAGGGTTGGTTATCCCGGGTGACGTCATCATCGGTGCCGACTCCCACACCTGTACTCACGGTGCATTGGGAGCATTCTCGACAGGGATGGGTTCAACTGACCTCGCGTTTGCAATGATCACCGGAGGAAACTGGTTCAAAGTTCCTGAATCTATCAAAGTAGTATTAAGTGGAAAACCGGGAACCTATACAACGGGGAAAGACATTATCCTCGAAGTTATCCGCATGATCGGGGTTGACGGCGCACTCTACCGCACGCTCGAATTCGTCGGGAGCACGATCCCTTACCTCACGATGGATGATCGTTTCAGTATGTGCAACATGGCGATCGAAGCGGGGGCGAAAAGCGGGATCGTGGCGTATGATGAGATCACGGCAGAGTTCCTAGCCGATAAACCTCTCGCACGTGAACCGAAGATCCATTACTCTGACGAAGATGCAACGTACGTTCAAATCCTTGAAATCGATGTTGCTGCGCTTGAACCTGTTATCGCCTATCCGTTCTTGCCATCCAACGGTCACAGCCTCAGCCAAGCTGTCTCTGATCAGATCAAAATCGATCAGGCATTTATCGGAAGCTGTACCAACGGTCGTTTGAGTGATCTTAAAATCGCCGCTGAAATTCTTAACGGCAAACGCGTTCATCCGGATGTCCGTCTTATCGTCACACCGGGGACACAGCGTATCGCACGTGAAGCGACAAAACTCGGATACATGGATATCATCATCGATGCGGGCGGCGTTGTCTCCAACCCGACGTGCGGTGCATGTTTGGGTGGATATATGGGTATCTTAGGTGATAACGAAGTAGCGGTTGCAACCACCAACCGCAACTTCGTCGGACGTATGGGCTCACGCAGCTCGAAAGTCTATCTCGCCAATTCTGCCGTGGCTGCCGCTTCGGCAATTACAGGATATATCACTGATCCTGCAACCATAAGTTAAGAAATTTTCTCTTAACGATACTTCTCTTCGATCCCAACAAGGGTTCGATAGAGTTTAGCCCCTTCTTCTTTTTCCCCTTTTACATACACCTTTTTCCCATCATGCGCAAAAAATGTGAGTTCCAATGGAGCGGCTGTATCTCCTGAAGCGAGTTTAGCGATGTCATCGGGTGAAATGGTGAAACTGCTCAAAACCTTTTTGGTCATAAAATCGATCTGCGGATAAGCCGCATAAACGAGTTCAGAACAGACGATTGTTTCTGTGGTATTGACGTTGAAATCAAAATCGTATTTTTTCCCGAAATGGCTCATCGCCAAATCAAGCGACGTACGCATCGCATCGCTCTGAAGTCGGTTCGGGCGAAGAACCGCGACATCGTCGATGTTCATAAAATCCTCTACACGGTTCAGGACCACCCCCTCACGAAGCGCTTCGAGGATCACTTTTCCCTCGCGTATTTGATCGAGATGTTTACGAACAAACGGGGTATCAAGCGCTCCCATTTCACGGAGCTGATCATAGGTTCCGATGTAAATCGCCGCATGTCCAAAATGTCCCGGAATCGTTTTATCCGTCAGAGCAAACGGGGTCTTCTCGAGGAGAATATCACCGGGTTTCAGATGTTCTGAGAACTCCGATAGAAACACCCGATCATTGCGCAGTTTACCGCTTCGCCATCGCACCATTCCCATCGTGTTGCCAACCCCTTTGGAGAGGTTAAATTTGAGTTTTTCGACCGTACTAAACGGTAACTCGATCGTTCGGGAGAGCAATGCACCAACCTGATCGGAGATTTGGGTAAAGGCGTTATCCCCTCCGAGTTTTGCACGCATTGCAGAGTGATCGATGTACGCATAAAGAGATTGGATGGCGGGATCGGCTTTCGCAATATGATACGCAATACTTTGGCGGTTTCCCTCAAAAAAACGGATCGCGTCGAGCATGGAAGAACGGTAGGTGAGAGTCGAGGCGCGCATCAGAGAATCTTTATAGAAATTACCCTCTACGCCGTATTCAGGATACGCTTCGTTGAGTTTTTCTCGCAGAGCACTTTTGGAAGCGAACTGTTCCTCCATAAAATGGGCATTATCATAAAGAGTGAGCGCAGCAGCCATCGAGATTAAAATCGACTCGATACGGTCACGGTCATCCAGTGATTCATCGGTACGATAGAGGGTATTTCGATAGCGCAGTGCGTACGGGAACAAGGTGGTACGGATCGCATCGGCTTCTCCGATAGAAGAGGCGATAGAAACGGAAAGGGCGGAGGGGATTGCCCCATTGTGCTCTTTTGTTGCTTTATCCGCCGCTTCTACAAACGTAGGGATCTTTTCTCGGAGTATCAGAGAACGCTGGATCAGGTTCTCTACCACTACCGCGTCATTATGGCGGGCACTATCAACAATATGTGACAGATCCGATTGTGTGTGATCTACACCAAATACAGGGGCTGTTATGATTAATAACGCACATGAAACTCCCATCACCACTCTTTTCATTTCTCTCTCCTCACTTTATAAATAATACTCCCCACCAGTGCCGTTGCTAGCGCGACAATTCCAAACAACCATGCTATGCTGTAGCCCATTGAGAGGATTGCGATCGTTGCCACGGCTCCCAAAACCATAAAAAGTGCGTTTAGAATGTTATTTGCTGCGATGATCCGCGATCTGGCCTCCGGTGCACTTCGCTCCTGTACCAGCGCATAAAGAGGGACACTGTAGAGTCCGCCGAAGATTCCCAGCAGTGTTACATCCGCAACGATCCGCCAGAAATGAGGGTTCTGACTCAAGATACCATCAGGTTCAAACGTCCCGATCCCCAATGCGAAATCGACCCCGGCAACCGCCATCCCGACGGCTCCGGCGACCACGAGAGTGTAGCGAACACGGTGATGGCTTAGCCGTTCACACAGCACCGAACCGATACCGATCCCCAGAGTAAAGAGGGCGAGGATCCATGTTACCGTCCCCTCACTTCCCATCAATAGATCTTTGACGAGGGAGGGAAATTGCGAGAGGAGGAGTGCGCCGTAGAGCCAAAACCACGAGATGGCTAAAATCGCCAAAAAAACAAGCCGATCCCGATATGCCAAAGCGATTGCATCCGTAGTATGTTTCCAAAACCCGAACGCAAACGGCTCTTCACGGCTCGGCGGCGGTGCAGAGGGAATGTAACGGCTAAAAAGATACCCAACTACGGCCACCACCAGCGCACATAATGAAGCGATCACTCCACCATTGGGGATCGCGGCGAGTGCCCCCCCGGCAATCGTACCCAGTAAAATGGCTCCGAATGTCCCCGACTCGATCAAAGCGTTGGCACCGATCAATTCGTTTTCCTTCATATGCTGCGGAATGATCGAGTATTTGATGGGACCAAAGAGAGTCGAGTGCATCCCCATCCCAAATACCACCATCAAAAGTGTCGTAAAGGAATGATTTGCAAATCCTGCCGCTGCAACAATCATCATGATCATTTCCCACACTTTGACGATCCGAGCAAGACGCGCTTTATCGAGTCGATCGGCAATCTCACCCGATAGTCCCGAGAAGAGAAAAAACGGGGCGATAAAAACCGCACCGATCAAAGGAGCGAGAAGTGCGGATGAAATCGATGTCCACTCAGCAGCCTGAAAGGTGAGCAGTACCGCGAGAGTGTTTTTATAGAGATTGTCATTAAACGCCCCTAAAAACTGGGTTCCGAACAGCGGAGCAAAACGGCGGGTTTTGAGGAGATAGAGTGGACCGCTCATGCATCCGCCGCCATTGCTTTGAGGGTGACGTAGTCGGTTTTACCAGTGCCTAGTACGGGGATGGCATCGACATAGACGATTTTGCGCGGGACGGCGATTTCAGGGTATCCGCCTGAGCGGGCGCTCTGTTGGAGAATATCACGCTTCATCTCTTTATCGGTAGTGAAAAGGACGAGGGCTTCACCTCGGCTCTCATCACTTTGAGACGATGCGGCGTGATAGTATGCAGGTGAAGCGCTGAGGGCGAGTTTCTCGACCGATTCCAACGAGATCATCTCCCCCGCAATTTTGGCGAACCGTTTTACCCGCCCCGCTATGCGGACAAATCCCTCGTGATCGATCGTGACGATATCCCCCGTATCGTACCACCCCTCTCCGGCATCGGAACTCGGTTTCTCTAAAAACCCGGGACGATCAGCGCGGAGATAGCCGCTCATGACATTGGCACCTTTGACGTGCAAAATCCCCCCCTCATCGATCCCCGGTACCGGAATGAGTTTCGTCTCAATCCCCGGTAAAACCTGCCCTACAGTGCCGCTGCGGTACGCCATAGGGGTATTGACGGCAATAACGGGAGCCGTTTCGGTCGCTCCATACCCTTCAAAAATCCGTATCCCGAATTTCTCAAACCACAGCTCTTTGACACTCGCCGAGAGCTTTTCTGCCCCGGCAACGACGTATCGGAGGCGGTAAAAATCGTACGGATGGGCGTGTAAAGCATAATGATTTAAAAAGGTGCTCGTTCCGAAGAGTATCGTACATGATCGGTCATACGCAATCTCTGGAATCACCCGATAGTGCAGAGGCGATGGGTACA
>NZ_MIBT01000013.1:0-52248 GCF_001829605.1 Sulfuricurvum sp. RIFCSPLOWO2_12_FULL_43_24
TTTGCAATATCCGTAGAGGTATCGTTGCGGCTCCAAATTCCGCCCATGGTATAGTGAGCGGATGGCGTGATAGGGAGCAATTCAGTGAGGATATCAATGCCTGAGCCGTTGAGGGCATGTTTACGCGCGGATGGGAGTTTTTTGTCGATCAACTCTTCACCCAAATGGCGGAAATCGAGATAAACGGTATGACCATTCAACTGATGAAGAACAATATCACGAGAGAGTTTATCGCGTGTTTGTAGCTCATCGGTAAAGCGCTCCCCCATTTCATCAACGATATACGCACCTTCCCCCCGTGCTGCTTCACTGATTAAAGTACCGCTCTTGGCAAGTGTTGTTGGGTGAAACTGAACAAATTCCAGATTGGCTAAACGCATCTTGGCTCTGAGTGCTATAGCGATGACATCTCCGCTTGATTCTTGGGAATTAGTAGAGTGACCGCGATATATTCCGGCAAACCCTCCTCCAGCCAGTACAAGCGATTTGCACGCAAAGGCGATTACTTGTGAATCTCGACGTCTAAGGAGCGTAATACCGGAAAGTTGTTCCTTAAAAGTAGCAATCGAGAGCATAAGATGATTAGGAAATATTTTTACCCCTTCTTTACGGCACTGTACGAGAAGGGTTTGGGTAATTGAAGCGCCCGTTTTATCAGCGATATAGCATGTACGCTTTGCTTTTGTTCCCCCAAATGGGCGTTGAGCAACGTGTCCCTCTTCGTTGGTATCAAAGGCAACTCCCATCGATTGCAGATCATTAATGATCTCTTCTGCACCGGTTACCATAGCACTGACAACGGCAAGACGACCGAGCTTGTCGGCTCCCTTTAACGTATCGGCGATATGATCACGGCATGAATCGTGACGCGTTGTTTTAAGTACGGCATTGATTCCCCCAGATGCTACGGCAGAATTGGAACGCAGAGGATTGCTTTTGCAGACTAAAGCAACCTTGAGTCCGGCACGTTTGGCACTAAGTGCGGCATATAATCCGGAGATACCGCTGCCGACAACAATTACATCATACAGCATAAGCACCCTTCATAAGCGTATTTACTGCCTTGGCGGAAGCTTCAGGGAGATAACACAAAACCGCATTATCTATGACATGGGCAGGATCAACGGCACCAAATACTGCACAGATCCCCCCTGCACTACGCGCAAATTGTAATGCACTGGCAATGTCGCTCAGTTCATTCGTATTCATAAGTTCAGCGACATCCGGTGCAAACGCTCTTTTAAAGAGATTTTTTTGCAGCAGAGGAGAGGAACCGATATACGTTATCCCATAGCTAGCGCACGCATGCATAAGAGGATAATACATCCCATCTTCAGCTTGCTGATTTGCATAACCGTAGGCATGCGGTTTTGCCAGATTAAACGGACTTTGGAGGTATTTAAACCCATGGTTTATCCCACCCGCACGACGAGCAATTTCTACTACTTTTGAGAGGGCGATGTACTCGGTATGATCCGCTTCATACAAAAATCCGTTCCAAGCCGCTATCCCGTAAGAGACGATTTTACCCTCCGCTCTTAGCTCTTCAAAAAGCTTAAATGCTGTTTCGATACGGCCATAAAACGTTTCTTGATCGACGTATCCGAGCTGTGTTTCGGGATTATGGAGATAGAAAATATCGATCGTTTCCAACTCCAAATTGCGTAACGACTGCTCACAGCTCCAACGTAAATATTTAGGGCTCATACAGTGCTGATCGATAACGATCTCTTCTTTGGTCGCTAATCCCGTCTGAATGATATTCTCTTGTATCCATCCGTAGGGATTCTCTGGAAACGGGAAATCCAGAGGGATGAAACCTGCTTTGGAAGCGATGATCACCTCTTGACGTTTTATTTCACCCTCTTGAAACATTGCATTCAACGCTTCGGCAATCTCACGCTCGCTCATTTGATAGCGGTAGTTGATCGCCGTATCGATCATATTAATTCCACGACGAAGTGCCATTTTTATGGCCTCTGCGTAGTTGATAATATAATTATCTTCTTTGTACGGTTCGGCTTTATAGGTTCCGATCCCGAGAGATGGGAAAAAGAGTTCTCCGTTAAAACGGTAAAAATCTTTCGAGTAATTACCGAATTTTTTGAGATACGAAAAAGTTCCCTCTTTTGTGGCACATAACATTCTTAAACCACCATCACTCGCAAGTTAGATTTGAGTTTAAAGTTTAGCATATCTTGCATTCCTGCGAGGGTTGTTGTCGTGTTCATAGAACAACTCATACACTCACCTTTGTACTGGATATAGAGTTCGTGTTCTCCGTCTACCTCTTTGAGATCGATCACTTCAACATCTCCATGGTCGGCTTTGAGAGTAGGACGAATGTATTCTTCGAGAATCGATTCAATACTGCGGAGTTTTTGTACCAAACTCATCGCATTGAAGTTTCCGTCTCCTTTTGCCTCTTTGATCTTTTTACTGATTGCCTCTTTTTGAAGCTCAGCGGTGATTTCTGCAAGCATATCGACGAGATAGACATCTTTTTTCTCATGTCCGCCCGGTTTAATACACGATTTACAGAAACCGCCCGCTTTAGTGTAATCGGTAATTTGTTCAATCGATTCAAGTTTGTTGAGACGAATCACCTCTTTAAGGGTGTCGAGACTGACACGGGCACATTCGCAGACGATAAATTCGGTCTCAAACTCGGACATATCAACCCCTTTATAGATTGATGCCGCTTTTTTGATTACGTCATACGCCATAACGGAACAGTGCATTTTCTGCCCGGGAACTGCCGGAATATCTTCCTCGTCACGAAGTGCTTTTTCCACATCGATGTTAGTGATCTTAAGTGCTTCATCAACCGTTTTTTCCATACATAGTTCTGCCATCATGTCTGAACTGGCAATCGCCGTACCGCATCCGAAACTTTTAAATCGGCTTTTTACGATCACATCATTTTTAGGATCGATCATCCAGTAAAGACGTACGGCATCCCCGCAGCTCTCCGCACCGAAATCGGCAATAATCAACTTTTTATCAGCTGCATCGGCTTCTTCTTGAGTAATCTCACCCATATTGATCGGATCGTTCATCCGTCGTTGTACTTCAGTTGAATACTCTTCCCATAATGCTCCGCCGATCAGTGTGTCACGTGCCATAACTAGCTCCTGTAAATGGATTATATTTTTAACCATTGCAAGAGCTGTTCTTATTTGGATATAACAATTTTGTAGTATTATTTTTCGAGAACACTCTATGCATGCAATTATTCAAAGTTGATTAATTTATAAGCAGTTATACAGTGAATACTCACTCATTTTCAATTTATAATGACTTATCAACAAACCACATAAAGGGGTCCAAAATGGTCCAGATTACTGCTGTATTTAACAAACACTGTCTCAACGATGTTCTTCGTGAATTATTTGATAACGAAATCGAAGGTGTAACCGTTACAGATGTCATCGGAAAAGGTTCTCTCGGTATTGCCGAAAAAAACAATGCCCCCGATTTGTATCCGAAAGTTATGATTATTGTCGTAGTATCAAATGAAAAAACAAAAGAGATTACGATGGAAGCGATCCGTGCACATACTCAGGATTTAGGCCACGGTGCAGGTAAAATATGGGTCACTCCGGTACTCGAAGTAGAGCGTATCCGTACAGGGGAAAGAGACGAATCGGCACTGACGCAACCGATCCCTCGCGCTACACATAAAAGCAACACCTTCTTTACCGCTGTCGACACCCCATCGAGCTAATAGTGCTATAATATCCGCAATGACTTTCTGTTGCGGAGCATGAATGGGATATGATTTAGAAAATAAGCTTGTTATTGCCATCTCTTCCAGAGCATTGTTCTCACTTGAAGAAGAAAATAGCATTTTTGAGGAAAAAGGGCTCAAAGAGTATTATCAACATCAGTTGGAAAAAGAGCTCGACATCCTCCAACCGGGGACGGCATTTGGTCTTGTCAACAACTTTTTAGCCATCAATACTTTGTTTGATGATGGAAAACACATCGAAGTCATCATTATCTCACGCAACAATGCCGCCACCAGCCTACGAATAACTAAATCGATCGAAGCGTATAATCTCGATATCGTCCGCTCTGCATGGACGGGTGGGGAAAAGATATCAAAATACCTATTACCCTTCAAAGTCGATCTCTTTTTGTCGGCCTACGAAGACGATGTCCGCGATGCGATCGATGCAGGGATAGCCGCTGCGAGGATTTTACCGTTTGAGGGGAATCAAAATGAGCCGATTTCTCATCAGGTTCGGATCGCATTTGACGGAGATGCGGTTTTATTCTCAGACGAATCGGAACAAATTTACAAACTGCAAGGGCTAAACGCTTTTATCGCCCACGAAAAAGAGAACGTCGCCAAATCACTGCCCGATGGGCCGTTTGCCAAATTATTACGGATCATTTCAAAGATCCAAACCCATTTTCCCGACGATATCTCTGCACCGATCCGAACCGCATTGATTACCGCGCGCAACTCTCCTGCACACGAGCGTGTAATACGAACCCTCAATGAGTGGGGAGTTCGTATCGATGAAGCCTTTTTTCTAGGCGGTGTGGACAAATACGAGATTGTAAAAGCGTTTCAAGCCGATATTTTCTTCGATGACCAAGACGTTCATCTCGAAAAAACCTCCAAAGAGACCCCCAGCGCAAAAGTGCCGTATAGCTCTTCTTCACCGCTTGCGCAAAACAGCTAATTTTAAAGCAATTCCAACTTGTACAAGAACAATCGTTCTTTGTACGATGGGATATCCAGTTCTTGACGGTATTTCGCGATAACACGACGTACCATTTTGACCCCGAAACGCTCTTCGATCATCTCATGAAGTGTTTTATCGCTAAACGGATCGTCTTTGTTTTCACTTCCCACAAGCCGTTTCAGGAAATGTTTGATCTCTGAAGTAGAAACTTCGCCGATCGAGTTCGAAAAAAAGTCTTTAAACGCATACAATCCCCGCTCCGTTTGAATATATTTATCGGCAATCGCT
This sequence comes from Sulfuricurvum sp. RIFCSPLOWO2_12_FULL_43_24, assembly GCF_001829605.1. Taxonomy (NCBI): domain Bacteria; kingdom Pseudomonadati; phylum Campylobacterota; class Epsilonproteobacteria; order Campylobacterales; family Sulfurimonadaceae; genus Sulfuricurvum; species Sulfuricurvum sp. RIFCSPLOWO2_12_FULL_43_24. The sequence continues at coordinate 4,986 of NZ_MIBT01000013.1, forward strand.
CGTGAAATCGTCGATTCGTTAAATCCCAGTTCATCGGCAACGTCTTGGAGTCGGAGCGGTTTGAGTTCTCCCCCCATAAAAAAGGCGTATTGTTTTTCGAGCAATACCAACGCAACGTTATAAAGTGTCGCCTTGCGCAAATCGAGAAGTTTGACCAGCTCACGCGCTTCTTTGAACTTTTGTTTCGCAAAATTGTCGTATTTGTCGATCATGTTGACCTGTAAATCGGGATAAAACGCATGGTTAATACGAATATTGAGCTCCGATCCTGCAAATTCGACAAACAAATCGGGAGTAATCTGTGATTCTGGCTCCATGTATTCCAACGCCGGAGGATTTCTCAAATGTTGCAATACATGTTTGGCATCATGCAGTCGTGGGTGATTGATAAATTTTTCCATCTTATCGAACTGCAAAATCATCGCACCGAGCAAAATAGAGAGTTCATCATCCAAATCATGATCACTGAGCTGAAACAAAAATGACTCTTTGTAATCCGCAGCACCGACGCCGGAAGGCTCCAAATGGGCAAATCGCTGGCGTACTCGCTCCACGGTATGAGCATCGGTATCACACTGCTGAGCTACCTCTTCGACCGATCCTTCAAAATACCCTTCGTCATTAATGTAATAGATAATTTGACGAGCGATCTTTTGCGATATCGGTGTCGGAAAAAGAGGGGCTACAATCTGTTCATCGAGTTTTTCGTACAGTGATGTCGAAGAGATACTGAGCCACTCGATTTGATCGCTTGATGCATTAGAGACATAGTTCTGAAATGCGCCATACGCTGTATTCCCCCCTGCCCCGGAATTTGACTCTTCAAAGCCTGATTTCACCTCTAAACAAGGATTTTCATTTGTAATTACTTGCAGATGTTTTTCGAGATCATTCAGGGAGCATTGCAACAGCGGCAACCACGTTTGCATCGAGAGTCGCGGGAGTTGCTTTTGCTTATACGATAATGTTGTTTGCATGATACACCTCCTAAAAAATATACACTTTTATAAGATCAAATGCATATTGTGTTCTTATGAAAATTATAGGACTTTTTTAGGCAGATAGGTGGTTAAAAAATAGGCAGTTGATAAATCTGCCTCGAATGAGGCAAGCGTTTCAGAGAAACATTGGCGAAGCCAATCGGAATGTATTCCGATGGCGTTCTTCATAAATGGGCTTAGTATTTAATACGTACCAATCCGTTTGGTGCAATAACTTTCATTTGACAAGCAAGACGAGCTTTTGGGTTACTTTCATTCAGCGTTTTAAGTACCGCTTTCTCTTTTTCATTGATTTCGCTCATGTACTCCATACCTGATTCGATCATTACGACACAGGTACCACATTCACCGTCACGGCACCCGAATGGAAGTGCACTCCCTGAAGCTTCAACGATATCTTGGATCGTTTTGCCCGGTATGACGTTGATCGCCAAAAAGTCATTCATAATTTCTACACGTGTTGTCATCCCAACTCCTTTGTTGATTACGATATTTAGCCACTAGGGCACCAATTTGATACGGTATGCAAAAATCTCAGAAAGGTGTGGTTTATTCCCCCTCTTCTTGAGATTGCGCCGCTTTTTCAGCAGCTCGCGCAGCACGGTGTTCTTTGAGCCATTTCAATTCTTCCGCCACTTCATCATAACCGTCATCTTCAAGAGCGCTTTCCAGTTCCGCTTCGCGGCATCCGAATACCAACCCTTCTTCGATGAAATTGACTTCATAAACACGTATTGTCTGTAAAAAATCACCGATTTTTCGGACGTATCCTTCCGAACCTGCTTCGATCAACACATCACCGACTCGTGCATGTGGATACGTTCCGTCATTTCGGATCGATTTAGTCAGTCGAACCCTCTGCCCCACTCTGTACAGAGAAAGAATCTCGTCTTTGGTGGACATCTTGTAAAGGTTGGTTTTACGTGCCTCATCATTAATCGGCATATCCTCTTCAGAAGCTGATAGTGGTTTGGCTTGTGCAGGCGTGGACTCCATGACTGACCTCCTCTACATCATTACAACTGCTCGATGTTGAGCAGGTACCGCAAGCACTCGGCTTATCGAACATAGCCCAAACATCAGCGGCAGATGGACTATAGCCGTTTTCAAAATTTTTATAGACCGTAATAAGAGCAAATCGGTAATATTCGAGCAATTTCGTCTCACCACCCATATCATGGCCATTTGCTTTCTCGACCAATTCACCAAACTTTTTCATGATATGAAACCGTTTCGCGTTCACAAGACGCTCATCGTATTCCAAATCGAAAAAGTCAAAGAAATCTTCGGTATCGGTAATTTGTTGAAATTCGCTTAATGTTCCCATCGTATGCTCCTTGTATATCTGATAATGCAATTTTGACTCTACAGCCCTATTTCACTTTTAAGTTGAGTGGCCCACTCTTTAACACGATCTTCGGTCAAATCTTCCTGATTAATGTCATCGATCCCCAATCCGCAAAACTTTCCGTCACGTTCTGCAAGAGAGAACTCGTACTCATATCCCGCTGTTGACGTAAATCCGTATGCACTTGCCCCAAGAGAGGTAAACAAATCATGCATTTTTCCCAAAGCGCTCAGGAAATGCTCACCGTGTGTTTTTTGATCACCGGCACCGAAAAACGCTACTTTTTTCCCCTCCAGATCAGGACGATCATTGTCCAATTCATACAATGGATCGACCCAGTCACGTTGAGGATCACCTTGACCCCACGTAGAAGAACCAAGAATCAATACGTCGAAATCGTCAAACTGATCGATTCCATCGAAATCTTCTTCCATATCGATCAATTCTGCACCTTTGATCTCATCCGCTAAAAGTTCTGCCGCACCCCGTGTGACACCGCTGCTGCTACCGAAAAAAATACCGACTTTTGACATGTTAAAACCCCTTGTTCTTAATTTTTATATGGTTGATATTGCTCATAAACAGCAATAGCGTTGACTAAATGTTTATCACCGTCTTCAAACAATGCTTCTAGTGTACGGAAACTGAAACGGTGGGCATCTTTGAAATATTTATCCACAATACAGATACGATCAGCGATAACCGCGCAGCGACCGAAACCTTCATGACTCATTTCCATGATGACGTTGCACACTACACCTGTTTTGCGCTCAAATGCCAATGCAAGGGCTTTATAAATCATTTTGATATCATTGATAAGCATCTCATCAATGTCTGCGATCAAAGGGATCGTTTTTAAATCCTCTTTGGTCTTAACATACTTTTTGATTAACAACTCATCATCACTGATTCGTGACCAATTTCCAAACTGATCAAGTGCCCGGATTTGACGTATTAACTCTGTTCCAAATTCATTCATTGTTTTTTCTGCTTCCATAATAATTATTCCCCTTCTGCCCATCGATCTTGTCGCACGTCGTGTTCCGTTTTCATTTGAATGATATTTTTAACCCACGGCGGAGGATTACCGTTGATCATGGCTACCAAACTTTTCAAAAGATCTTCGATCAATGTCGGTTCATTCACTTTCATAGGATGGATTCCCGCTCGGATTACTTTTGCGGCTGCCGTTCCGCCGATACTCTCACAATACATGATATTCACACCTTTCAGCGCACGAACACGGAAATCGGTTTTGTCATCGTCTTCCAGTTCAGAGGTATCGGTTTTAATCACTTCTGAGACCTCGTAGCCATCTTGAGAGACGTTGTACACCACAAACTCTTTGGCTCCGCCGAAATGGGCATTAACCTCTTCCATATCTTTGGTTGCAAATGCAACTCGTAAAGCGCTATTCATTGTCCCATTCCCCTCTACTGTGATTTTAGTACTATCATTTTTTTTAGTCGTGACCTGAGCAAAGCCCAGTTCGCTTTCGCTAGCCGCTATGGCACTAAAGCTTGCTCCGTTCGGAGCAGAAATTTCATTCTTCATGCTTAACCTTCCGTAATGAATTAGCTATCTCAAACAAAAAGTACGTACTGCCTTCATACAACTGATCGTTTTTGAGCTGGTTCCCTAACTCTTCATAATTAGGGAATCCTCGGATCACGAGTGCCGTATGAGTATACGTATGCAAGATTCGTTCTGCATGAAAATTGCTGATCACCATATCAGCCCCCTCGAAAAACTGCCGGGCATCTTCCAAATCCCCGACAAACACTTTTTCTGCTTCGATCAAATGCAAAGAGTCGCTAAACGTCGTAGATATTGCCGCATCAATGGTTCCACCGACACTGCGGAGTAATGCACAAATTCCGACCAGCATATCCGGCTCACCCATCACGACAAAATGGGAACTCCCGATCAGAAAATGCGAATCCAACATCGCATCTTGCAGACGGGATCGCCATCGTTTCATCAGCGGTTTTGGCTCACGTTGTCGTATTTTCATAAGTGCACTTACAAAATTGTCGCATCCGTCCAATCCCATCAAATGATCGAAATGGAGATGCTCTATCGCGGGGTTCTTTTTTTGCAGTGCCAATGCCGCTTTTTTCATCGAAGCTCCGAGTGAAACCACCACCGAAGAGGTCGCCAAATCACGGATTTGATCCACCGTTATTCCGCCGTTGGCGAGTTTCCCCTGCCCCGCTTCCCAATACCCGTCCAGTGAGGTAGAGAGATCGGGGAGTGCATAGGTTTCAAACCCGAAATCCTCGCAGAGAGCTTTGATCTTCTCCACCTCGATAGGCTGCATACTCAGGTGGGGTAAAAAAACGAGTTTATTGGTTTTTAGCTCGGTAGCAGCCTCCGTAAGCTGTTCGATCATCGCGGTGACTGTCAGTGACCATCCACTCTCCATCCCCCCCTCGTAATCGGGAGTATTGACAAACACATAGGGGATTTCGATGTGCATCCCCACACCGCGAACATCATCCCCTTTGGTCTCGGTCAGACCCGTCGTGTGCAGACCGATCATGCTCGGTTTGATATTTTTCTCTTTGTTCTGGATATTCTCAATCGCCATAAGTATCGAGTAATCTCCGCCATCGAGAACTGCGGTAATATCGCTTACCGAAGTGTTGTTGATCGCGATCGGTTCATTGAAATGGCGGGTAAAAAAAACCTTGGTATACGAAGCACACCCCTGCGCACCGTGCATCAACGGCATACAATCTTTAACCCCTAAAAATGCGAGGGTTGCACCCATCGGCTGAGAGTGTTTGATCGGGTTGACTTGAAGCGGTTTGTGTTCATGACGAGAAAGGGAGAATTCCATGACAACTCCTTAGTTATCATAGATTATGCAAGAAGTGTGCGAGAAGAGATTAACTACATAAACTATTATCTTTATCTTGTAAAAATGGAGCGTTTTTAACTTTATCATACAATTTTAATACTCTACTTTTTGCACGATCTATTATAGTGCTATATGTTAATGGTATTATGTCTACTTTACCGTTATTTTCTGTACGGCGGCTTGCTTCAATATGTTTAATTTTCGAACCTAAAACAAAGCATTTAACAGTAGAATTCTCTTGTAAAAATCCTTTTTCATATAATTCACTTACATATTTCCAGCACTGACTTTTTTCATCTGAACCAATATTAACCGTAGGTTTTTTCAATTCAACTATAACTAATTTATCTGTTCCGCTTTCAGCATATTCTTCATCATAAGATGCGTAACTATAAAGCCCAACTGTACTATCAGGCAAAATAGCAAAATCAGGACGATTTCTAGAAGCAGTTATTGTTGAGTTATATAATTTTTGCACTACATTTGTCATACCTTCATTTGAAGTATATTCAATAGTTTCAAATTCTGGTCCAAAAATCCATAAACCTTTTTGAAATAAAGGTTGTAATTCTTGTACTTCATCTGTATTTGGATCTTCAACTTTTATCTTTAATTCATCAAGAAGCTTTAACCGTATTTTTAATTCATCTAAAACTTCTTTTGCATAATCAATACTCCAATCATCAAGTAATTCATGTAAATTATCTAGTTGATTTGGTTGCATCTCATGTAACAATGAAATTAATTTATATTTTGATTCTGAAAGCTCTAAGTTCGCTACTATTCCTGCTAGTTTAATAACATCTTTATCCGAAATGGTTGGACATTTTTCTTGAACTTCATTAACAAATGATGTCCATTTCTCTTTTTTTAAATCAGTTAATTTATTGAGGTTTAGATAATTTTCATTAGTTGCTTTTTGTAAGACATCTTGCCTTTTTTCTTTTGTTAAATCTAAAATATGCTCATGAATAGCTTTATATACCTTTTCTTCTACTATATTTACAAAATCATTCTGCTGAAATCCAGTCCAATCAGGAACAACACTATCATTTAAACAATCTGCTATAACAATAAATGTATATCTTTTAGCTTCATTACGCCGGCCATCAATCATTCTATCAAAATCAATTTTTGAGTTTTGCCAAGAACATTCACCAACTAACCGATTATTAACATGCCATGCAACTCCATGTAATTTTGTAGATTTATCACTTTCTTTAGTATCTATAATCAATATTTTTATTGAATTCATATCATCAATTTCAATATCTTTTTCTTTAATATTTTGTGACGAAATATCCGAAAAAGTTACTTTTTTATTATTAACATAAACTTCAAACATTGGATCAGTCAAAAAACGCATTCCAATCTCAGCTCTAATATTTTCTGCATCAATTTTTACACCACTAAGTTCAGTAGTGTAAATTTTTGTTCCATTATCTTGGCATATATCTTTTTGTACTTTTTCAAGTATGAAGGGAATATTTTCTTCTGAAGAATTTTTTATTTGATATATAACTCTTTCACCTTTTGCAGACGTTTCAATAAAGTAACTATCACCGAAACAAAATCCTGCAAACCGTCCTACACCATTATTTCCAAAAACTCTTCTTTTTTTAATATTATTAAAATCAATAAATTCTCCTTGTTCAGACAATCTATTATAAGCAAGTTGTCGCCAACGATGATTTAATTCATTTTCCGTCATACCTAAACCATCATCTGCTATAGAAAATAATTTTTCATCTTTGTAATTAGGCCATTGAATTTCAACTTTTGTTGCACCCGCATCCCATGAATTAGCTATTAATTCCATGATAGCAATTTTTGGCTCACTAAGTATAGGTTTACCAACATATTTTTCTAAAAAACGAGGTGCAAACAAAACTTCCTGATTGTGCATAAAATACCTTCATTTAAAGTATTATTTTCTCAACGACTTTTAGCAATAAAAGCCATACATATCTATATTATATATTAAAGTTAGATACATTCTGGCAAACTCAATAAATTATTAGGCTGTTCACCATCATTTACTGTTTTCAAATACTTGTGTCCAGATTGACTTTTTGAAACAATTACAGAAACTGATTTGCCTCCAACATTTACATAAAAAGTCCATTTACCACTTTCAATGCCTGCTATTGCTTCTTCTAAAGTCAATCTCCATTTAGTACCATCGGCGTTTGTGCCACCGATTATCTTAATACGTTCATGAGCATTTTGTCGATCACTTTTGTTAATACACTTGACTTGATGAGAACTTGCCATTATGTTTCCTTATGTTTTTAAAGATTAATTATTTTATCTATTTTTTTACATTCAAAAGGATATATTGCAATATGACATATTTATTTCTCTCGTACCATATAATATACCCCTCTTCCACTTTTGTACTATTCAAAAACTTTTCACCCTTCGACACGCTCAGGGCGAATGGATGAAGTTTATCGATGATTTTTTTGGGTTGGTGTATAATAACCACAATTTAAAATCAGATAGGTTGCTATGACTCAACAGTACATCATCGATTATCTCAAAAGTAAAAAAGAGGAATTCCGCCAAAAGTACGGGATTACGACGCTTGGACTGTATGGAAGCTATGCCCGTAATGAGGCAAAAGAAAGTAGCGATGTGGATATATTCTATGACAGCAATGAGACTTTTTCAATGGGATTTTTAGAGTTTTCTAAATTTTTACGTCAAATTGAAGCTGATTTGCACTCAAAAGTTGATTTTGTACGATTAAATTCTATGAATCCGATTATCAAGCATTACGCTAAAAAAGATTTTATCTATGTATAACGAAGAAAATTTAATCTATATTTTTACGATGCTCGGATGTACCGAAAAATGCTGGATTTATTCTACTGGCTTTGATAATCCACGAGATTTTATTTGGGCAGATGCACAAATTCATCTCAATGCCGTAATCTCCATGTTTATCGCTATCGGTGAAGAATCCAAGAAAATAGACCAATCACTGAAAAATGATATTGCTACAAAACTCGACTGGTCGGACGTGGCGGGGATACGAGATAAAATTTCTCATGATTACCGAGGGGTTGATGAAGCTATTTTATGGAATACGATACATAAAGAGTTATATTTGCTCAAACAAACCCTTATCGAAATGATCGAGTTGATCAACCCTTCGGCAGAACTGCTCAACGAGTTTTTAGACTCTCCGTATTATCAGCATTTGCAGTATTTACGGAAATAATAAACTTCTCTGATAACCTTGTTTTCGTTCGCCCTGAGCTTGTCGAAGGGTAATTTATTTATGGTTTGGCATAATAATAATTAAGTTTATTTTATCGTGAAAAATGATTCTATTAAGGATGTTTTTCCTCTATTTCTGCTCGTAAATATGAATTTCTCTCTGTGGAAAAGGAATTGTAATGTTTGCGTTTTGGAGAGCCTTATAGATAGCCGAATTAACTTCGTACTGTATCTTATAATAATTCTGAGTCGGAACCCAGTAGCGCATCCCGATTTCAATTGCATAATCGCCGAATTTTTGTATTCCGACAATCGATTTGTTTTCAGTCGATAAACTCTCAAAGTTATCGATAACCTCTCGAATCAATGCAATCGCTTGATCCGCATTATCGCTGTAGGATATTCCGACACTCGATTCAACAATACGGTAGTTGAACGAGTTAACGATCACCTCGCCGATCATGTTTTTATTGGGAACGGTAATAATCTCTTCATCTTCCGTTCGCAGCGTCGTGTATCCCAGTTTGATCTCTTCGACGACACCGTAGACTTTATTGACCAAAATGGTATCTCCGATTTTAAACGGTCGGGTAATCACCAGTGAAATACCGGCAGCGAAGTTTGCCACCGTCCCTTGCAATGCCAAACCGGCGGTTAAAAAAATAGCACCGACAGCCGCAATAAACGGAGCTATCGAAATCCCCAGTTTTCCGATAGCAACAATGAACATCGCACCGAATATCAGTATCCGAACAACATTTGCCGCAAATTTTCCTAACGTTACATCGAAATCATGCTTATCAAAAAATGTTACCAACGTCTTATATGCGTACTTGGAGACAAACCAGCCGATAACGATAATAATAACCGCACCGATAATTTGGAAACTGTAATTGGTCAAAAAAGCGATCGTTTGATCATAAAATTCCTGCACATAATGCAATTCTTGATTCATGCTCTCTCCTTAGCAATTAAAAAGAATATTATGCCCTATTCTACATCTCCCACGGCGCGGGTTTTCCAACATTGGCAAAGACGGGATTGCGAAATGCGTATTTCAAATCTTCCGCGAGATTGAGTAATCCGCCGTAGCCGCCGTAGCTCGTTTTCTTCTCCTGATTGACATCGATAAAGCTGATTTTTTTCTTGATCGCGGTGTAGAGACTTCTCCCTCCAGCGAGGAGGATATGGGCTCCTGTAGAATCGATTATTTTTCCCTGCTCAGACGCGGGCTTCGTCATCAAGACACCGTTTTCACCCAAATATTCTCGTGCTTTGTCGATGTCATCCTGTGTCGATTTAGCGACACTGGTCGCTACGACTTCGATCCCCAAATCCTGCAATCCCGAAGCAATCGACCACGCTTTGTTCCCTCCGGTATTGAGCACCGCTTTTTTACCTGCAAACATTGCACGATAAGGCTCTAATGCCAATTCTAATTCCGCCTCGGCTTCTGCGATCACCGCTTCGGCTCGTGCTATCAGCTCAGGATCGCCCAATGCGTTCACGATCTCACGAATGGCAAAAGTCGTATCCCGTTTACCGTAAAAGGAGACCGAAATCCATGGGATGCCGTACTGTTCCTGCATCTTACGAGTCAACGTAATAAGTGATTTGGCACAGACAATAACGTTAAGCTTTGCCCGATGGGCTGTCCGAATATCTCCGACACGCCCGTCTCCGCTCATAGAACTCAGAACGCGGATACCGATTTTCTCAAACAGCGGAAGATACTGCCACATATCCCCCGTGACGTTGTAATCGCCGATCAAATTGATATCGTAAGGGGTTGTAAATTCAGGCTCTTTTGTACCGATCAAATGCTCTAAAACCGCTTCCCCGGCTAAACGAGATCCGAGATTTTTACTTCCGACAAAACCTGCGGCATGGACCGGAACAACAGGAACACCGTGTTTTTCGGCTCCCAGCTTACAGGTCATATCGATATCATCCCCCATCAACGCCGTAACGCATGTCGAATAGACAAAAATCGCTTCGGGTTTATAATGTTCCATGATATAATCGATCGATTCACCCAGTCGTTTGTCTCCGCCGAAGATGACATCGTTGGTATTGATTCCGGTCGTGAACCCCATCTGCGTATGGTCCATTCCATTGTACGACGTTTTTGTCTCACGGGTCTCCCACGAAGACCCCAGACAAGTTTGAGGGCCATGAACGAGGTGTACGGCATCTGCGTAGGGAAACAGCGAAATTTGAGCACCGTCAAAAGCGCATCCCCCTGCGGCTAACCCCGGCTTGGGCTTGTCACACCCTTCTCCGGGTTTTTTATCTTTACTGTGAGAGCAGGCACTCTCGTTCATAAGTTCTTTGATTTTAGCACGGCTGACCATAGGTGACTCCTAAGGATGATGTTCTAGAACAAATGCAAGAACCATACGAGCAAAGTGATTATTTTTTAATCACTATAGTGCATTAAAGAGTGATATTTAATTGATACAATTATTTCAGATAAAAAAATCCTGATTAGGAGAGAAGATGAAATTTGGAGATTTAAAAAAAGAGGGGCACTGGCCGACACTGTTTGCCGCCTTTTTGTATTTCGACTTTAGTTTTATGATGTGGACAATGTTGGGACCTCTCGCTACCGAGATTAATGAGTCTCTTACCTCACGCGGTTTTACGATGAATGATGATCAAACAGCAACACTCCTTGCCGTTCCGGTTCTAGCGGGGGCGATTTTACGCCTTGTATTAGGGATTTTCGTCGATAAATTCGGGCCGAAAAAGACGGCATTGGTTTCTCAGGTGATTGTTATCGCGACACTGTTTTACGGATACATAGCGGCTGAAACCATCACGTATGATCAGCTCTTGTTTGTGGCTCTTGGTCTGGGATTTGCGGGTGCATCGTTCGCCGTCGCACTCCCTCAAGCGGGTCAATGGTATCCGCCACGTCTGCAAGGGACGGTATTGGGGATCGCGGGTGCCGGAAATATCGGTGTCGTCATCGACTTTTTGTTTGCCCCTAAAATCGCCGAGATTTGGGGTTGGCCGTCGGTCTTTCTCGTCGGAGGAGTATTGTCGTTTATCGTTTTGATTGCGTATCTGTTTATGGCCAAAGATGCCCCATCATCAGTTTATAAAGCCAATCCGAAAAAACTCGGTGACTATATGAAACTGATGCGTGACCGTGATACGTGGTGGTTTAACCTCTTTTATGCCGTCAGTTTCGGCGGATTTATCGGGTTTGCCAACTACATGAAAGTCTATTTGATGAATACCTATCAAGCCGATATGTCAGCTTTTGGTCTGGATGTCATGGATGAGGGAAATGTCAAAGTTATCGCCGGATATTTCGGAGCGTTGTGTATCTTCGCCGGTGCATTGCTTCGTCCGGTGGGGGGAGCCGTCGCCGATAAAATGGGTGGGATTAAATCGCTTTATGTCTTTTATGGCAGTATAATCATTCTTGCATTGATCAGCGCATTTGTCGCATTACCGTTTTGGGCAGCGATTGTCGTGATGTTTTTGATCATGGCGAATCTGGGAATGGCGAACGGTTCGGTGTTTCAGCTCGTACCGCAGCGTTTCGGTAAAGACATCGGTGTGATGACCGGACTTATCGGTATGGCCGGAGGTCTGGGCGGAACGGCTCTGATCAAAACATTCGGATGGTCACAGGGAGCATTCGATGGCTACACTGCCGGGTTTGTCATCTTTGCCGTCATGACGATGATTGCTATCAGCGGGATCAGTCTGGTCAAAACACGCTGGCGTACGACATGGGGCGCGGAATCAGGAGCAAGAATTTAACCCCCGTTCACCCTGCGCCTGTCGAAGGGTTTTCTTGCTCGTTCCCACTCTCCCGAGTGGGAACGAAGACAACAAAACATGTATACACTCCCACTCAGGAGAGTGGGAGCGAGAATACCACGAACGGATAATATATTACAACCAAGGGTTTGCCCATGCTCACACTCCAATCGTCCGAATTCATCCTCTCCAAAGACGCTACCACTGGCGATGATGCCTGTGCCTATACTATCATCGATAACGCTCTGCTGGTAAGTGTTTTGTGTGATGGAGTCGGAAGTGCGGCACGCGGAGGGACTGCGGCACGCCAATGTGTAAAGTTTTTTATCGATCAATTCAAAAATCGCCCCAAAGCATGGGATATTCCCAAAACAATGGAGGTCTTTACCCGCCATATCAATTCTTTGTTATTTAAAGAGTCGATGACGCAATACGGAAAAATCGAACTCCTCACAACACTCTGCCTTGCCGTAATCGAGGGAGAGAACCTCTACACTCTCAATCTCGGTGATTCACGTATCTATCTACTCAAAAAAGATGGCACCTTTGTACAACTCAGTACCGATCACACGATGGATGATGAGTATATGTCCCATGTCTTGACCTCTGCGTGCGGTTTGAGTGAAAACATCGATCTAACTATCCTCTCGACACCTATTGGTGTCGGTGACACTCTCATACTGTGCAGTGACGGTGTTTACAACCTCTTAGAGGAAAAAATCTTTGCCGATATGCTCCAAAAAGGGTTAGGTGCCTCGACCATCATCCAGAGTGCTACCCAAAATTGCGATCCTAAAGATCGAGATGATATGAGCCTCCAGATTTTTCGTATCGAAAAGCTCGATCCACTTTATGCAATGAAACATGCTCCGCTCATCATCCCTGAAACACTGAGTGAGGGGCAAATTATCGACGGCTATACCCTGCTCTCCCCTATGATGGAACACAAACGTATTTGGAAAGTACTCAAAGACTCTGAACTGTATGTTATGAAATTTCCGCTCAAAGCGGATGATGACGAAGCACTCGATGCCTTTGTTCGTGAAGCATGGTACGCAAAACAGATAACCCACAAAGCTTTCGGTCATGCGTGGGTTCCGCAGGAGCGGAGCATGCGCTATTATCTGATGGAGCTGGTGGAAGGGGTCAATCTCCAAAAATATCTCAAAAACCGCCCTCTCTCCATAGACAATGCCATCAGTTTAGGAAAATTTCTCCACCGTGCCGAGGCCCATCTACTCCATTTGGGGCTTGTTCACGGCGATATAAAACCCGAGAATATCCTCGTCTACCAACGAGACGGTGAAGCGGGAGTGGAGTTTAAAATGGTTGATTTCGGCTCCATCGTCGAGATATTTTCCACCAATTCACGAGCAGGTACCCCTACCTATCTCGCCCCTGAACGTTTTAGCGAAAGTGCTATCAACGAATCAACTGAAATCTTCTCCATCGGAGTCACACTCTATTGGGCACTAACGGGTAAATTTCCCTACGGAGAGATTGAACCGTTTCAAACGCCAACGTTTAAATCACCAAAACGTCCCTCCGTGATCAATAAAAATATTCCTCTCTGGCTCGATTCCGTCATTATGCGTTCCATCGCGATCTCACCCGATCAGCGCTATGCACATTACTCTGAATTTTTTTATGAACTTAAAGCCCCTGAAAAAGTAAAGCCATTTTTTTGCAAAACAACACCTCTGATCGAACGCTCGCCCGCCACCTTTTACAAAATCGGATTTTTTATCCTCTTAGCCCTTGAAATATGGACTTTTGGACTGTATGTATCCAAGTAATTTTAGTATCAAAGTCGTATTATTAACAATAACTTAAAATAAACGGGAAATAAATGAGTTTTACACAAACGATGTTATAATATTTTATACATGATTTCAAAGAAAGAAGAAGGTTGTTTTACAATGTCTAATTTTTTCTCTTCTTTTCCATTCGAACGTTATCGAACAAAAGAATGGAAAATCGGGATATTGATTTTTCTCATCTCCGCCACCATTTCAGGAAACATCATTTGGCATCTTGATGATATGCATGTCAATGAAATAAAATATAAAATTCGAAATATTTCGGATGAAAATGCTTTCCATTTAGATAAAAATATCGATCAAATGATGGCATTAATCTATCCGATTGCCACAACAGTTCATGAAGACGGAAGCATTAACGATTTTGAATTTATCGCCCAAAAAATCACCTCCCATTATCCTCTTATTTCCGAAATAGCGCTTGCCCCTGAGGGGATAATCAAACATGTCGTCCCCCTGAGGGAAAATGAAAAAGCGATAGGATTCAACCTCTTAACCGATCCTAACCAAAAAGCTGAAGCACTTTTGGCACGCGACAGCAAAAAACTGACACTTGCGGGACCGATACATCTGATACAAGGTGGAGATGGAATTATAGGACGTATGCCCATTTTTAGAGGAAAAGAGAAAAAATTCTGGGGATTTGTTATTATTATCATCCGATTCCCTGATATTCTCTATACTAATACGATGCATGAGCTCACCAACAACGGCTATCAGTATACACTCACCCGCATCCACCCAAAAACGCAACAGTTGCAGATCATTGCCGCATCAACCGACAAACCTCTTGATCATCCCGTGAAAACCCTTATTCAACTCCAAAACACGACCTGGACACTGAGTATTGCACCCACCGCCGGATGGCACGATTACTGGCTTTTGGCACTCGGCATAGCGGTCAGTACCTTTATCAGTCTTTTAATGGGATATATCGCGAAACAATACGCCGAACTCAAAAACTATCGACGTCTCCTCGAAAAACAGGTTGAAGAACGTACGGCCGAAATTTCGGAAACCAAAATTCAGCTTCATACTCTGCTCGATACCATTCCCGATTTGATATGGCTTAAAAACAAAGACGGAATCTATCTCCTCTGCAATCCAATGATTGAACGTTTTTTCGGTGCAAAAGAAAAAGATATCATCGGTAAAACTGATTATGACTTTGTCGATAAAGAGCTGGCCGATTTTTTCCGGCAAAAAGACCGTTTGGCGATGGAGATCAACGCTCCAAGTATCAATGAAGAGTGGGTTAGCTTTGCTGATGACGGCCATCGCGCACTTTTGGAAACGATCAAAATGCCTATGAGGGATGAATCCGGTGCTTTGATCGGTGTTTTGGGTATCGCACGCGATATCACGCAACGGCACATGACGGAAGCACATTTGCTCCAAACCGAACAACTCCTCGAAGAGATGAGTGCAATGGCCCATGTCGGCGGGTGGGAACTTGATCCAAGAGATAATACAGGAGTATGGACCTCCGAAGTGTCCCGAATTTACGACATGCCCAGTAGCATAACGGTGACCAAAAACGTGGGCTTGAGCGTTTATGAAAAAGAATGGCTGGAAAAAATGGAAATGGCACTTGCGGATGCCATTAACAAAGCCCTGCCGTTTGATCTGGAACTTCAGATGAGTACCCCAAAAGGGGAGAAAAAATGGGTCCGAACCATCGGTGCCCCGGTGCTTGAAGAAGGTCAGGTTATTCGTATTCGCGGTACAATGCAAGATATTACCGCTCAAAAAACAGCGGAAGAAAAAGTGCATTGGCTCGCCCATTTTGATCCCCTCACCGGATTACCGAACCGAATACTGCTCAATGACCGACTTAATTACGCCATACATCATGCCTATCGTACCCAAGATTCCATAGCATTGCTCTATGTGGACCTGGACCATTTTAAAAATATTAACGATACCCTCGGCCATAATATCGGCGATGAATTACTGGTTTATGTCGCTTCACGGATCCAATCTGTCATCCGAGAAGCCGATACACTTGCCCGTCAAGGGGGGGATGAATTTTTGATTCTCCTCTCCGGTGCGGATGCCGATAACGCAGCACACGTTGCCGAAAAATTGATAGAAAGTGTTTCACAGCCGTACAAAATCCACCATCACGAACTCTCCATCACCCCCTCTATCGGGATAGCAATTTATCCAATCGATGGAATTAATCTCACGGCTCTATCCCAATCAGCTGATACCGCAATGTATCGCGCAAAACACGACGGACGCAACTGTTACCGTTTTTTCACCCCGGAGTTTCAGGAACGTTCTGCGCGAAATCTCGAACTTGAAAATGCCCTCCGTCATGCACTAATACGAAATGAGCTTACGCTTCACTATCAACCTCAAATCGCCCTTGAGAATGGGAAACTTATTGGAGTTGAAGCACTTTTACGCTGGAATCATCCGACGATGGGGATGATCTCTCCGGCAGAGTTTATCCCTATTGCCGAAGAGAGCGGTCAAATTATTGCGATCGGTGAGTGGGTTCTCTACCATGCACTCGGGCAATTAAGAGCATGGATCAATGCGGGGATGGAGCCTTTTATCATGGCCGTCAATCTCTCAGCTATCCAATTTCGACATCCAAAGTTGGTTTCACTGGTGTTAGGGATTCTCGAAGACTTTCACCTCCCTCCACAATTCCTCGAACTGGAACTCACGGAGAGAATCGCTTCGGAGAATCCTCTCCAAGCCATCAAAATAATGAATACCCTCTACGATCACGGTATACGTATGTCAATCGATGATTTCGGAACCGGTTATTCTTCCCTCAACTACCTCAAAAATTTTCGGGTTTATAAACTCAAGATCGATCAATCATTCATCCGTGATATTACCGATAATCCCGAAGACAAAACCATCGTCAAAACAATTATCAATATGGCACACAGTCTCAACATGATCACCATAGCCGAAGGTGTTGAAACACTCGAACAACTTGATTTACTCCGTAAAAGCGGATGTAACGAGGTACAGGGGTATTATTTCAGCAAACCCCTCCCTGCTCCGGAATTTGAACATTACCACTCTTTGTTAAAATAATACTTTTGTACTACGACATTATTTTATCCAATGCTGCTATTTTGGTTAGATGAATAGACTATATATTATAATTTCGTTATTAATCATCAAAAGTCAAACCAATAATGAGCGATTATTTTTTAGGAGATACAGTATGGACAAATCAATAGTGAAAAATTTTAACAAAAATCGAGTGATTTAACAATGCTCTCCTCCGCTTGCCAAGATACTATCCGAGCCGCTGTATGGCTCTCTACCCAACCCACCGGTGAATTTCATCGGATACAAAAGATCAGCGAGGCATTGGAACTCCCTTTTCATTTTATGGCAAAATCACTCCAAAAACTCGTTCATGCAAAGATACTGATCTCGCAGCGCGGAGCAGCAGGAGGTGTCACCCTCTCACGCAAAGCATCTGAAATCACTCTCCTCTCGATCATCGAAGCGGTTGACGGATCAACGTTTTTTGATGCGTGTGTACTGGGACTCGGAGACTGCGAAGCCGAAAAACCGTGTGCTTTGCATGCGCAATGGGATGTATGGCGTCAAGAGATGCTGGAAATGTATTCGGCTATGCGTCTGAGTGAAATCACCGAAGATGTCATGCTGCGAAAAGTCAAACGGATTTAATGCAGTGTATCGGATTGAACCCGATATACACTGGTATCCGAATATTCTACAATTTGAATGATATCAAACCTGTACACCATCACAACTTTTTTTACAAAACAATCCATCAATACCCCATTTCCCACCGCCGTGCGTTGCAAGGGCAAAGAGCATCAGCATATAATACAGCGGTATTTCAAATCCGTTATCACCGGCTGAGAAACCGTTACCGATATGAACTGTCGTAATCGCGACGACCATCACCACCATGAGCGGTAGGGAGATAAAACGTACCCCAAGACCTAAAGTGAGCAATACCACCCCCAGTGCCTCCGTAGATGCTGCCATATAGGCGTTGAGCAACGGAAACGGCAACCCCAACTCTTCTCCGAACCATTTGGCTACGGCACCCATATCGGTCCATTTACTCATCATCGGCCCATAAAAACCGTACGCTAAAATCAAACGCAGGAACAACAAAGAGAGATCTTGTCCTTTATCCAACACCATTTCCATTTTTTCTTTTAACATACACATTTCACACCTCATTTTGTAAGATTTTTTTCTCACACCACTGATTCAGCAACTGTTCCAATGGCTCTTCAAGATCGTTTTGATCCACCTCATAGCGTCTTGCTAACTCCTCTAACGCCTCAGTAGGAGTATAGGTCGGAAGAATTTTCAATAGCTCGTAAGCGAAGGGGGTAATCTCCTCGAAATAGACTCTCTTTTCCTCAAAATCGTAATGGAGCAGGAGCGGATATTCACCTAAGCTTTCAAAGTCACCTCTATAGAGCGGAGTATCCAAACGTCTAAATCGTGCTGATGAGGAGAGAGTGTATTTCTTTTCCCAATCAAACGCAATCTCTTCATCGCTAAACTGCTCTAACAGCAACTCCATCTCGCTCCACTCCAACCATAACAAATCGTCCAAATAAGGCATCTCATTATAAATCGGATGGTGTTTTAAAAACTCTCCAAACTCATATGCCATTTCAACAATCAAGGCTGACCTTGCCCCCTCTCGCTGAAATTCACGGATGAGGGGAGTGAGCTGATTTCCCATCTGTGCGGTGAGTATCGGATAGATATTCGTGATGGTCTCGAAAAAACGATGATACACCATATCCCGATAGACTTGATTGCGATCACGCAAAGGATTAATAATGGGCTCATCGGAGGTTAAAATACCGATAAACTGTTCCATTTTGGATTGTTCTAGTTGCACTTGACACCCCCAACTATGGATTGAAGCGTCCGATACTCTGCCATCAACTCGGCCAACGGCGGAATATTATTATCCCTCTCGATCATCACCGGTGCAGTATGCGTTTTGAAGGTTCGTTCCAACAATCCCCAAACATTCTCACACACCGCCTCACCGTGGGTATCGAGCAATAACTCTTCATCCGGATATTCCAAATGCCCCGCAATATGCATGTACGCCACACGGGACGCCGGAATTTGAGCAATGTACGCATCGGGATCAAATGCATGATTGACCGAATTGACATAAACGTTGTTGACATCCAACAAAAGCTTTGTACCCGATCTCTCCAACACTTCGCACAAAAAATCCACCTCCACCATCTCACTGTAAGGACTGATGTAATAGCTGGCATTCTCTAGGATAAGAGGACGTTCCAGAATATCCTGCACCGAAGCGATTTTTTGGGACAAATGAGCAATCATCGCTTTGGTCATCGGCAACGGAAGAAGCTCATATGTCTGCTTTCCTGCCAATGAGGAAAAACTTATATGCTCTGAATAGTGCTTAATGTCATACCGATCCAAAAAAGCCTTCATCTGGTTCAAAAAGCTTTTATCCACCGGTTCGGGAGAGCCGATTGAGAGCGATACGCCATGAGCGATCACGGTATACTCACTCATCATATGCTCAAAGGTTTCCTTATAACGGTGAGGGGTAAAAAACCAATTCTCAGGGGTGACTTCCAGCCAATCGGGACGTTCATGCGCCCCAGCCAACTCATCGATGAAGTCACGACGCAGACCCAATCCGCATCCTTGAATCTTTTTCATCTTCATGATCTTATTTTTTGGCACCACATTTGGCAGAAGCATTTTTATCTGCACCCATTTTATTTGCACCACATTTGGCAGAAGCATTTTTATCAGCACTCATTTTATTTGCACCCATTTTATTTGCACCGCATTTGCTTTGTTCCTTGGTTTTGTCTTTTGAACCGCCGCATTTTCCTGTACCGCATTTTGCACTTGCTTCACCCGCCATCGCCATTGGTGCGCTCATTAATGCCGTTCCTAGAACCAATCCTGCTATCTCTTTACGTGTCATTTCAACTCCTTTATATAATATTCAAAAACCATTGTAATATAAAAAAAGTTAATAGTCTGTAACGAAGGTCACAAAACTATCAAAAAACGATAAAATACAAAAATTACTAATTCAGGAAGTATACATCATGCGGTTTATGATCCTTTTAGCACTACTCTTTTTGACATCATTCGCCTCCAACTCCCTCATTCACTCTTCTTCCCCGTATCTGCAACAACACGCGCAAAATCCTGTCGACTGGATTGCATGGGATGAGAACGTACTGGAGCGTGCCAAAGAAGAGCATAAACCGATTTTCATCTCCATCGGGTACAGTACCTGTCATTGGTGTCATGTCATGGCGCATGAATCGTTCGAAAATGAAACCATCGCCGAAATTATCAACACCTATTTTATTCCCGTTAAAATCGACCGTGAAGAACTCAGCCATCTCGACAGTCACTACCAACAGCTCCATCGACAACTCTATGGACGCTCAGGAGGATGGCCGCTAAATGCGATACTGACCGAAGAGGGAAAAGTGTTTTGGATCGGAACGTATGTACCGCCGCACAGCGAAGAAGGGGTGGAGGGGATGGACTCGATAATGAAACGCTTCGGCGAGGGGTATGCACGTGATAAAGAAAAATACCGTGCTCTTGCCATGAATATCGAAAAGATCTCTCCGACTGTTGTAGCGGATGGGAACATTTCTGCCAAAGCACTTTTTGAATCCGTCACCTCTAACTATGACGCACTCTATCACGGATTTGGAATTGCCCCTAAATTTCCGGAAGCCTCCAAAATAGCGTTATTGCTCGATCTTGCGGAACTCGGTAATCCCCAAGCCAAAAAAATGGCTTTAGAGATACTCCACACCATGGCACTGAGCGGTCTGTATGATCAAAGCGAAGGGGGATTTTTCCGTTACAGTACCGATGCCGGATGGGAGATTCCCCATTTTGAGAAGATGCTCTACAATCAAGCCGAATTGATACCGCTTTACGTTCGCGCTTATCAAATGACCCATAATCCACTGTATGCGGATGTCGTTCGAGAAACAATAGCCATAACGCAACACCGATTTGGAAGCAATGGAGTGTTTTACAGTGCCAGTGATGCGGACAGCGACCATGAGGAGGGAGGCTATTTTATCTACACTGAGCAGGAATTAAAACAGCTCAATCTCTCCGCATCACTCAATGCGGCATTGGAGCTGGAAGATGGCGCAAATTTCGAGGGGAAATACCATCTTCACATTGCAACGCCTAGCCGCCCCAAAGGGTTTCGTGAACTTCAAACTAAGCTGCAAGAACTTCGCAAAAATCGTCATTATCCCTTTATCGATACCAAAATCATCACCTCGTGGAATGCGATGATGATCGAAGCGCTTTACAAAGCGGGTGCGATTGATCCCGCCTATACACAAATGGGAGATACTTCGCTCAATATCCTTCTCAAAACGCTCCAAGTCGAGGGGACGTTATACCATCAAAGAGTTCAAGGGTATCCGATCACCCAAAAAGCCCTTTTAGAGGATTATGCTTTTCTCATCTCGGCACTCCTAGTCGGATACCAAGCCACCTTGGATGAAGAAAAATTACAACTCGCCCAAAAATTGTGCGATGAAGCGATAACACACTTTTACACCAAAGAAGGATGGGTACAAAATAGTGATCCTCATAAAGTAAAAGTGGACTTGCTCGATAAATATACCACCTCTGCTTATGGGAGGATGATGCAAAATCTTCGTATTCTCTCTGTTCTTAGTGAAGAGACCCGCTATGAGCGGCTTGCCAAAAAGTCGCTGGAACAGACCCCATATCTTGATCCCTCCCTCAACGCACCGTCCAGTATGATTGCGTGGCTCATGGGACGTTACGGGGTAATATCCCTTTCGCACCAACGCACGATTCTGAATCAAAATCGCCAAAGCATTGCAAAAATTGCTTATCCCTATCTCTATCTTCATCCGGAAGTGAGGGATGATTTCGGAGCATGTACCGTGAATGGATGTTTTAGTAATGATAAGAATTTAGATGTGGTTAAAAAAGCGATTAGTGAGCTAAAAAAATAGCACAACACTAATGTAGGAGAAATCGCCCAATATTTGTATGATTGTTGACCCTATCACACTTTATATTGTCAAAAAATAACATAAAAAATTAATTATAATTTAATAGATAGCGGAGTATATTCTTTCTTTTCATTGCGTAGATATACCAATTTTAAAGGAAAAGTACCATGTATCGTTCTGATAATAAACTATTACGTTGTACACTTTATGTGACAACAGGCACTACGTTATACGCTCTTGCTTTGTTAAATATTTTGAATCTTTTGACATGGTTCTTTTCAAATTGGTATTGGGAACTTTAGACGCGCTTTCTTATTCGTAACAACGCTATCCGTTTCACCCCTTTTTCCCCTTACCTATTATTGATTTCGGATGATATCCATAGAAATGTTTTAATTTTTACATAAATATACAGTACGTTGATTATTTTTTAATCATAAAACTGTATACATACTTGAACTTTTTCCCCTACAATTATTTCAGACAAAATAGTCTTTAATAAGGAGTTCACATGAAAAGCTTGAATGTATTTGCAAAAGGTGCTCTAATGCTCTCATTAGCCGCTTCGGTGGCGATGGCAGCTCCAGAGAAAAAAGATCTCAAAATCGGATTCATCCCATTAACCGATTGTGCGGCACTGGTTATCGCAAAAGAAAAAGGGTTCTTTGCCAAACACGGTCTCAATGTTGAGCTAAGCAAAGAGGCTTCATGGGCGAATGTCCGTGACAAAATGACCGTCGGTGAACTCGATGCGTCTCATATGCTCGCGGCAATGCCGATCGCGACAACACTCGGTGTCGGAAGTGCGAAAAAAGATATGGTTGCCCTCATGGCACTGGGTCAAAACGGCGATGCTATCACCGTCTCGAATAAAATGTATGATGCAATGATGGCCGCTGATCCGGTCGCTACCAAAAAAGGCTCAGCGAGTGCTCTCAAAAAAGTAATCGCTTCCAAAACGATGGGAGTTCCGGAATTCGGGATGACATTTCCTACCGGAACCCATAACTACCATGTTCGATACTGGATGGCAGCGGGGGGTGTAAATCCCGATACCGATGTCGCTCTCAAAGTCGTTCCGCCACCCCAAATGGTTGCCAACATGACCGCCGGAAATATCGACGGCTACTGTGTGGGTGAACCGTGGAATCAACGTGCCGTTATGGGAAATATCGGTAAAACCGTCGTGACCGGATATCAACTCTGGCAAGATGGACCGGAGAAAGTCCTCGGAGTCCAAAAAGCGTTTGCCGATCAAAATCCCGAAACGACCAAAGCGATGATCAAAGCGGTGATCGAAGCGGGAATGTGGCTCGATGCGTCGTGGGAAAACCGTAAAGAAGCTTCTGCGATTCTCTCTAGTAAATCGTATGTCAATGCCCCGAAAGATGTTATCGATAACTCGATGACCGGAACCTATATGTTCACTAACGGTGTCAATACACCGATGCCGAACTTCAACGTATTCGGTAAAAAACAGGCTCTTTATCCGTATTACAGTCATGGCCTATGGCAGGTCACCCAAATGATCCGCTGGGGACAACTCGATCATGCAATCGACATGAAAAAAACCGTTGAGAGCGTCTATCGCCCCGATCTGTTTGCTAAAGCGGCTAAAGAGGTCAATTACGCTCTCCCATCATCTGGATGGAAAGTGGAGAAAAAATTCATCGACGGTGTAACGTTTGATCCGAATAAATCAGTAGATTATATCTATAACGCACCGATCAAATCGCCGAAAATCACCAAAGAAGCACTTATGAAAGTGAATAAGTGGAGTGTGAAGTAATACGGCTCTGTCATCCCGAACTTGATTCGGGATCTAATCTTAGAGATGCTGAATCAAGTTTAGCATGACAATAAAAATTTACAAGGAGACCCAATGGTTTCAAAATATATCAATGCCGTCCTTTTGCCGCTGCTGCTCTTTGGAGTAGTCATCGCGATTTGGTCGGCCATTGCAGCTCAGATACCGGGATTTCCTCCTCCGGGCGAAGTATGGAGTGAACTTCTCGTCGTCCTCTCCGATCCGTTCTACAACAACGGTGCGGGAGATCAGGGGATCGCACTTCAACTGGGTAATTCTCTTGCCCGCGTATTCGGAGGATTTGCCCTTGCTATCGCCGTGGGTGTTCCGGTGGGGTTATTGATCGGGATGTCTAAAAGTGCTTATACGGCGTTCAACCCGTATATCCAAATACTCAAACCCGTTTCACCCCTTGCGTGGCTTCCACTCGCATTGTTCGTGTTTAAAGAGGTCAATACGACGGCTATCTTCGTCATTTTCGTTACTTCTATCTGGCCGATTATTATTAATACGGCACTGGGAGTTCGAAGTGTCAGCGAGGATTATCTAAACGTTGCACGTGTACTTCAGTTGAGTCCGTTTGAGAAAGTATTTCAAATTATCCTCCCCGTTGCCGTACCGTTTATTTTTACGGGTATGCGTCTATCATTAGGGATCGCATGGCTGGTTATCGTCGCAGCAGAGATGCTCACAGGCGGTGTCGGGATCGGCTTTTGGATTTGGGATGAGTACAACAATCTCAACTACTCCCATATTATTATCGGAATCATCCTTATCGGGATTATCGGGTATATCCTCGATGCTCTGATGGGGATTATCGCCGATTTCTTTGATTATCGTAAGCGAGGACTCAAATGAGCGCAAAACCTTTTTTAAAAATCGATCATGTCGATAAAATCTTCCCTTTAGGGGGAGGCAAAGAGTATGTTGCCCTTCGAGATATCCAACTGGATATACAAGAGAATGAAATCGTCTCGATCATCGGTCACTCCGGATGCGGGAAATCGACGATTCTGAACCTCATTGCCGGATTGGATACGATCAGTAACGGGACAATTTTGCTCGAAGACAAACATATCCTCGCTCCCGGACCCGAACGTGCGGTGGTGTTTCAAAACCATTCGCTCTTACCGTGGCTGAGTGTCTACCAAAACATCGAAATGGCGGTACGCAAAGTTCTCGGTGAAGATCTCAGTAACAGCGAAATCCGCGATCATGTGATGAAATACATCAGTATGGTCAATCTTGATCATGCCAAAGACAAATATCCCGGTGAGATCAGCGGAGGGATGAAACAGCGTGTCGGTATCGCCCGTGCCCTCTCCATCCAGCCGAAAGTCTTGCTGATGGATGAGCCCTTCGGTGCGCTCGATTCGCTGACCCGTGCCAATCTGCAAGATCATTTGATGCGGATCCAAATGCAAACAGGCAACACCGTCATCATCATCACCCATGATGTCGATGAAGCAGTCCTTCTCAGTGACCGAGTCATCATGATGACCAACGGTCCTGAGGCGACCATCGGAGAGATACTGGAGGTGAACCTTCCGCGTCCCCGTAATCGTTTAGAATTGCAACAAAACCCTGAGTATCTCCGATGCCGCGAAGCGATCATCGAATTTCTCTATTCTAAATTCGCCAAAGAAGACGAATAGTATTAACAAATTCCCTCATGACGAGAGGGTATATAAACATAAAAACATAAGGAAAATTGAATGAAAAAAATCACATTATCAGCCGTTGCTGTATTAACATTGTTGCCGAATGTACTGAGTGCAGAAGGCTTTACCCTCTTGAGTGATGCAAAGTTCAACGGAGAGTTACGTCCCCGTTTTGAGAGCGTATCGATCGAAGATTCCACGAAAAAAGATGCCGATGCGTTTAGCGTACGTGCAACGCTCGGATTGGAAGCACAACTGCTCGGTATCAGTGGCCTCTCGATGAAAGTGGATGGGACAACGGTACAAACGCTTGGAGGAACCCACTACAATGATCTTTCTCCGACGAAAGATGCGAGTTATGAGATAGTTGCCGATCCTGAGCAAACCCGTTTTACCCAAGCCTATCTTCAATACAAATACGGTTCAACGACGGTAAAAGCCGGCCGTCAAATCCTCAATCTCGATAACCAGCGATTCATCGGTTCGGTAGATTGGCGTCAAATGATGCAAAGTTTGGATGCCGTTAGTGTTACAAATACTTCCGTTGCCGGTTTAAGTCTTAGCGGTGCGTATGTCTACAGCTATGCAACGGTCTTTGAGGAACCGACATGGGATAGCAAATCGGTTATCGTAAACGGTACGTATAAAATCAGCGATATGGTCAAAATTACGGCCTATGATTACATGATTTCATCTGAAAAAGCCTCTTACGGAAGCGACACTTACGGGTTAGCGCTTACCGGAGATCTTCCGGTTGCTATGGCAAAAGTAGCCTATCGTGCCGAATATGCGCAACAAGGGGATGCAACCTTTAAAACCATCGGCAGTGTAAAAAAAGAGAATGATGCAACGTATTATAATCTCGATGCACTTGCCAACATCAGCGGACTCCTCGTCGGTGCCGGGTACGAAGTGCTAAGCGGCTCTACCGGCAGTGATGGGAAAACGGCGTTTGCTACTCCGCTCGCAACGTTACATGCATTCAACGGTTGGGCCGATAAGTTTCTTGCAACACCGACAGGCGGTTTGAAAGACATGAGTTTATCTTTGGGATATACAGCTCCGGGTCTGGGCAAAGCGATGGCGGTCTATCACGATTTTGAAACCGATAAAGCGATGTCCGAAAAAAATGATTTAGGTTCAGAATGGGATATTCTCTATACCAATGCTATTCCGGGGATCAAAGGGCTTAGCGGCTTAGCCAAAGCAGCCTATTTCAGAGGGGGAGATGTCAGCGGATTCGATAAAGACGTCACCAAAATCTGGTTGCAACTCGGATATAAATTTTAATATTCCTCACCCCTCGCGGGTGATCAGATTCAAGCAGTAGAGGATTACGATCTCCTCCTTATGTTTCGCCCACTTCGTTCTCTACTGCTTGGATGTGATAAAGCTTTCAAAAAATGTTCGACAAATCCCAATAATCTTCTCTTGACGAGCCTTGCCTACCGGCTCGCTTTGACGAATCGCATGAACTTGATCGATCAGATTATGAATCCCATCAGGAATAACCGACGTTAAAAATTTACGTAACGCTGAACTGACCGCAGGAGCCCTCCCCGCCGTATTGATCCCGATACATAAATCCCCTTCAACGATCAGTGCAGGGAAGATGAAGCTGCACAATGCCGGAGAATCGACACAATTAACGGGTGTTTTAGTCGACATACAGGTATGAAAGATCTTTTCTTGCTCATCCATATCATCCAATGCACCGATGACCAAAAAACGCCCCTCTAAATCGCTGGATTCATATTCTCTTTCTAGGAGTATAATTGGGTATTGAAGAGCAAGAGAGCGAATCTCTTCATGGATATCGGGGGCAATGACACTCAAGGTTGGTGAGAATTTTACCAATTGCTCAATTTTTCGCAAAGCCACTTCCCCTGCTCCAATGACCAAGCAATCTTGACCTTTTAAATCGACAAACATAGGGAAAAGTGCCATTTAAAATCCTTCTCAACAAACTGATTAAAAAATAAACAAAAATTTGTTTTTCTTATTGACATTTTACACTATTATTTTAAAGACAAAAAAGTCCTAATAAGGAATATCCTATGAACGGAAAATTATATTTAATCGGGTGTGGACCCGGCGATGCCGATCTACTAACCCTTAAAGCACTTAAAACGATTGAGAAACTTGATATTGCACTTATTGATCATCTTCTCACCGATGAAATCATTGCACTGATCCCTTCACGAGCCAAAGTAGTGTTTGTGGGAAAAGAGAAAGGGAAGCACAGTTTTCCTCAGGATCAGATCAATGCAATGATTAGTGAATATGCTCTGCAAGGATTCACGGTAGGACGCCTAAAATGCGGTGATCCCTACATCTTTGGTCGTGGTACGGAAGAAGCGATTTACGCTTCTCAAAACAATATTGAGACCGAAGTCATCCCGGGAATTTCATCTGCCTTTTCCGGCCCGCTCTCCGCTGGAATTGCCCCCACTGCGCGCGGTGTCAGCACAGGGGTTTCCGTGGTTTCTGCCCATCTCTCAGGGGATCGTGTAAATCTTTCATGGATACCTATGTTAAGTGTCGAAGATCACACCACGGTTGTACTCATGGGGTTAAGCCGTACACGTCAGATTGTGAAAGAGGCCTTGGATAAAGGGATTGATGCTTCATTGCCTGTTGCTATCATCTCTAATGCCACAACGGCGATTCAAAGCTCTGTTATCACTACGCTCGGCGAGCTGATTACTGCCGCCAAAGGAGCACCGAAACCGGCTATTTTGGTGTTCGGCAATGTTGTCAATTTAGCACAGGTTCTCCCAACCTACCGTTATGAAATCAAGGAGGAATGTAATGACATCGCTCTCTCAAGCTAATGCCGAGCGCAGTGCCAAACGGCACAAAACCGAATCGATCAAAGATGCTTTTAGTGCAACCGAAGCGTGGGAACGACTGATCGGTTATTCCAAAACCGGATACGCGTCGATCAGTGACGATGACAAAGATTTTGTCCTCAAAAGTTTCGGTATTTTCGATCGTCCCGCTACACCTGAACGGTTTATGATACGGGTACGGATTGCCGGAGGCGGACTCAGCGTTGAACAAGCACTCGTCGTTGCGTATGTGGCAAAATCGTTCGGTCAAGACTACATCGATATCACCACCCGTCAGCAAATCGAGCTGCGTTATCTGCGCATCGAAGATCTCCCGGAAGCGTTGAAACTTTTAGAAGATGTCGGACTCACAAGCTATCAAACCGGAGTGGATAACTTCCGAAATATCCTCATCGATCCGCTCGATGGGCTGGCTATGGATAATATCATCTCCACTAAAGCGATCATGGAGCAGATTCAATCCGTCTTTTTGAAAAATCCCGACTGGATCACTACCCTGCCCCGTAAATTCAATATCGGAGTCAACGGTTCACTCAGCAATCGATGTAATATTTTCGGTCAGGATTTTGCACTCTCCCTTGCAGAAAAAGAGGGGGAATACGGATTTAACCTCTATCTGGGCGGTCGTGTGGGAAGTTTGGCACACGATGCCGATATGTTCGTTGCCCCTTCCGAAGCGGTACGTGTCTTTGAAGCGGTGGCAACCCTCTTTAAAACCTATGGATTCCGCGATAACCGTAATAAAAACCGTTTGAAGTTTCTGATCGAAGCCGTCGGAATGAGTGAATTTAGAGCTGCGATTGAAGAGCAGTTAGGGCATGCGATGCCTAAAGCGGGGATAAGTCTTGCCCAGCTGGAAGGGGGAGATCATTACGGAAAAATCGCTCTGAATGATGGCTCATTCGCCCTCTATGCCGCTGTCCCATCCGGTGTTTTTAGCGGCACCGATCTCTTCCATGCAGCCCATATTGCCCAGTCACAAGGGGGAGCACTCCGTCTTACGATCGAGCAAAATCTTATTGTCACCGGAATTCGCGATGAAATAGCGGCACTTCAGTCACCGCTCTTTGTCAAATATCCTAACCGCCCCTCACCGTACATGGCGAACCTCATCGCCTGTGCAGGGAGCGAGCATTGTCCTTTCGGCGTCATACCCGGTAAACCCGATGCGATTGATATGGGTGAGTATTTAAGTCGTGAAGTCCCTTTAGAGGATGCAAAAGTACGCCTTTACTGGTCGGCATGTATCAAAGGGTGCGGAGTGCACGGTGCCGGAGATTTGGGCTTTGTCGGATGTAAAGTACCGCGCAACGGTAAAACAGTACTCGGAGTCGATATTTTCATCGGCGGAAGTTTGAGCGGTGAGGGGGAAGAGGCTCATCTATTGCTGAAGGGGATCGTCCTCGAAGAGGCTCGTGAATTTGTGGCCGAATTGATGCGGCAATACCGTGATCTACGAGTTGCTAAAGAGAGTTTAGAACATTTTATTCAGCGTCTTCACATCCGTTATAGCAACTATGCTATCGGTTTTTTAATGCGATGGAACCGATTTATGAATCTTCAATCACTCGAATCCACGCTCCATTTTAATCTCAAAACCCACGGTGGAAGCCACAAAGAGAGTGATGAAATCTATCTCTTCGGTTTGTCCCTCGTTCAGTCGATCACAGGAACAAAAGCCTATGATGTCGAAGACCCATTTTTAGAAGGGAAAAAACCGTTTGCTTTTGATTTAAAAGTATTGGATAAACACTATCTGCCTTTTAAGGCAATTATTGAGAAAATGATCCATCCCAATCCTTTGAATCGGTATCAAGTTTTTACCGAAATCACGAATGATCTTACGACACTGGAATCGAGCCTATAATGGAATCAACACCACTGGAGAGCTTTATCGGGTATAAAGCCGCTACCGGAATGCAATGTGGAAACTACAGTATCGATGTTCCGCCTCTGGGTGTGGGGGAACAGTACCGTTTCCATTTCGATGCCACCAAATGCATCGGATGCCGCTGCTGTGAAGTGGCGTGCAATGAGCAAAACAATAACCCTAGCGACATCAAATGGCGTCGCGTGGGCGAGATGGAGGGGGGAAGCTTCCCAGACACCCTCTTGCTCTTTAACTCCATGAGCTGTAACCACTGCATTGATCCCGCCTGTCTCATCGGCTGTCCCACCAACAGCTACATCAAATTCGATAACGGTATCGTCTTTCACGATGATCCCAGCTGTATCGGATGCCAATACTGTACCTGGAACTGCCCCTACGGTGTCCCGACCTACCACGAAGAGCGCCATATCGTTACCAAATGCCATATGTGTCACGAACGTCTCGCCATCGGCCAAAGCCCCGCCTGTGTCCAAGCGTGCCCCTCCGGTGCCATCGAAATCGAAACCGTCAATGTCAGCGAATGGAAAGAGAGTGCTATCGACACGCAGGGCAATATGCCTCATCTGGCAAACGCGCGCCTCACCCATTCCACGACCCGCTTTACCCTCCCAAACGATCTCCCCGAAACGATGAGTAAAGCCGATGAACATCATCTGCACCCTGCTCATTCCGAGATTCCGCTCGTGTTTATGACGGTTCTCACTCAAATGTCGTTGGGGGCTTTCGGCGCATTGTTCGTCGGAGATATTCTTTCCCTGTTCGGATTTTTTGAGCCCAACTGGATACTTGCCCTCCTCACCCTTGCTCCTGCCGCACTAGGACTCCCCCTCTCAGCTCTGCATCTTGGGCGTCCACTTAAAGCACTCAGCGCGATGAAAAATCTCCGCACCAGCTGGCTCAGCCGAGAAGCCGCCGCATTAGGTGCATTTGCAACACTGATGAGTCTCAATGTCGCTCTCTATTATTTTGAGATTACGACGGCGATACGCCTTGTTTTTGAAGCGATGACACTGATGGTCGGACTTTACGGTATCTATGCCCAAGCGATGATTTATCGTATACCTGCCCGCCCTTCATGGGATAGAGTAAGCACCAACCGAAAGTTCTTTACCACTGCCTATAGCGGACTTTTTTTAGTCGCCCTTGCCCTCCTCATTTTCGGACAAAACGATTCGGCAACACCGTTGCTCAGTGCGGCAATGTTACTGGCACTCATGCACGGATTTTTTACATTTGATGCCTACAATGAACTCAAAAGTTCATCGATACCGCAGTTACAAAAAACGCTCCGGTTGTACCGCGAATATTTCTTAACATTCCATACGCTCCGATGGGGTATGTTTGCCGTGGGTGCCTTTGCACTGCCACTGCTTACCACTTTGTTTATCGCGTCAGGGGTGAACCTCGCATCCATACTCACTTTGGGAATCGCGCTTATCCTTTTAGTGCTTAGTGAGCTTATGGATCGATTTTTATTTTATACAACAACGGTTCCCCTCTCTATGGCCGGCGGTTTCTTCGTTGGCACACAACGACATTAACCCGTTCGCCCTGAGCCTGTCGAAGGGTGCATTCATGGTTCGACAAGCTCACCACGAACAGAATAGATAAAACGAAAGGCTTTACGATGCTAAATTCACTCAAAAACTTCCTCGGTCTGGATATCAAAGCCTCCAAATACGCTCTGAGTGATGATCCGATGTTCGGACGCATAGCAGATGCGAAAAAACCGGATAAATGGGTCTTCTCCACCTGCGGCTACTGCGGCGTGGGGTGCGGTCTCTACATCGGGGTCAAGGATGGAAAAGCCGTTTATACCAAAGGCAACGCCTGTCATAGTGTCAACATGGGAACCCTCTGCCCAAAAGGTCTAAGCGAACACGAGATGCTCACCTCCTCCAACCGCCTCCTCTCCCCGCTCATTCGCAAGGGGGAGACACTGGAAAAAGCATCGTGGGACGAAGCGTTTACCAAAGTTTCCGAGACATTCAAATCCATCAGCGAAAAATACGGTTCGCGCGCCATCGGCGTCCTCTCGACCGGACAGCTTTTGACCGAAGAGTTCTATACCCTCGGCAAACTGGTTCAGCTGGGGCTTCGTACCAACAATTACGACGGAAATACAACCCTCTGCATGGCTTCGGCGGTGGCAGGATACAAACAATCCCTCGGCTCCGACGGTCCTACCGGATCGTATGAAGATTTTGAGTGTGCCGACGTGATCGTACTCGTGGGGGCGAACATCGCCGACAACCATCCGATCCTCAAACTCCATATCGCCAAAAACACCAAAAAGCCCAAAATCATCGTGATCGATCCGCGAGCCTCAAAAACGGCGCAGATGGCCGATATTTTCGTCCCCCTCAAACCTCGTACCGATCTCGCCCTTTTCAACGGCCTGGCCTACATCGTTTTGGAACAGGGGTGGGAAAACAGCGAATACCTCAAAGCCAACGTCACGGGGTTAGGCGATTTGCGCCGCCATCTCCAAAACTACCCTCCGCAGGAAGTTGCCAATATCACGGGAGTCGATGTCAAAACCCTCTATGAACTCGCCCGTCTCATCGCCGGAGCACCGGCGGCACTTACCGCATGGACAATGGGAGTCAATCAATCCTACATGGGAACCGATACCGTCAGCGCTATCATCAACCTCCACCTCCTCACGGGGCAGATCGGACGTCCGGGAGCCTCCCCCTTTTCGATCACGGGGCAATGCAACGCCATGGGAACGCGTGAGAGCGGTTTTACCTCTTCCCTTCCGGGATACCGTAACTACGGTGATGAAAAAGCGGCACAAGAGTACGCTGATATCGTCCATGTACCGCTTGAGCTGATCCCGACCTCACGGGGCTACAAATACGGTGAGATCATCGGAGCGATCGAACGCGGTGAGATCAAAGCGCTGTGGGTTGTTGCGACCAATCCGCTGGTCAGTTTCGTCGATCAGACACGCTTACGTGCCGCCCTTGCCAAACTTGATCTCCTCGTCGTACAGGATGCGTTTATGTCCGATACGGCAGAACTGGCCGATGTCGTCTTCTCTGCCGCAACATGGGGAGAGAAAGAGGGAACCTACACCAACTCCGAGCGCCGCTGTAACCGCGCAAACAAAGCGATCAACCCTCCGGGCGAAGCCAAAAGCGATTTTGATATTTTTCTTGAGTTCAGCGGTTATTTCGAGGGGGTCAAAGAGTTAATCTATCCCAACTGGGAAACACCGGCCGATGCGTTCGAGGAGTGGAAACGGGTCACGCAGGGACAGCTGTGCGACTATTCGGGTATGAGCTATGAAATGATGGAACTCAGAGGAGGAATACAGTGGCCGTGTAACGAACAATTCCCCCTCGGTACGCCGAGACTTTATACCCCTGAAATCGGTTTTCGCACCCTTGATGGCAAAGCCAAACTCCTGAGCTTGGAATGGATACCGCTCCAAGAGCCGACAGTCGAGCAGTTCCCCGTTATTCTCAATACAGGCCGCACCGTCGAGCAGTGGCACACCCGTACCAAAACACGAGAAATCGGTATCCTCAACGATTTGGCTCCCGAAGCGTGGGTCGATATTAATCCTGCCGATGCCGAACAATTGGAGGTCAAAAGCGGAGATCGTCTCTCCATCAGCTCACCGCGCGGACGGGTCGATAATATCGTGGTACGGGTGACACAGACGGTACGGGAAGGAAACGTCTTTGTCCCGTTTCATTTTAACACCCAGCTCATTAATACCCTCACCCCGAGTCTATTTTGCCCTAAATCGGGAGAACCGAATTTTAAACAAACCGCCGTTCAGCTTCACTCGCAGAAAGTACCGGAGGGGATCAAAATGAAGTCTCCACAGATCAGCGGTGAAATCACATTGCAAAGAACGGATTCTGATCTGCGAATAGAGGAAAAAACGTTAGAACAGGCGGTTATTTAAACGAGACTTTTGCATACCGATCGATAATCCATTCAGCAACCGCTTGTTTTTCATCCTCATTCAACTTCCCTTTGAGGGAGGGCATAATTCCAAATTTCTCAATCGCCATCGGGTGACACATACTGTATTGCACACTGGGATTTTCGATGTAATCTTTGATAAATGCAATCGTCACACGACGCTTCACATCCTCATCCTCATCGGCAATAATAATATTCTCTTTGAGTCGATTGGAAACTTCTACCATAGGAGGAGCCTTGAGAGTGTGAAGTACTTTTATCACCTCTTTTTTCTCCATCATTTCAACGTGACATTGCATACAGTTTTTTTGATAGACACTATATCCGTCTGCCCCGTATAGCGAAAGAGCAACCCCCAGTATCATCCCCATTTTAATCATATAATTCTCCCTTCTTCTAACATTTTTAATTTGATAACACCATCATCGCGATGATCGATTAAAATCCGTTTAACCCGATCCTGCCATGCGGATTGAAAGGCTTCACGTGTCTTCATATCACCTTTTCCGCTCAAAATCATTCCAAGCCATTCTTGCATCTGCGGATGAGCTGAAACAATCTTTGGATTGTAACTTAAGCAAACACTTCGATCGGTATCGATCCGCTCCAACACCATATCGCTCTCTAATCCCTCATCAAAATAGAGGAGATTTCGCCGATCAAATCGTCCGCCCAAACCATGAAATCCACTCGATTCAGTCGCTCCTGTAATCATAGATGCAACATTGGCGATTACCCCGACAACGCCATCGCCAAGCTTTCCTTTGATCGTAACGCGAATCTCTCCCCGAACAGGGACGCTTTCAGGGTATAAAAGGGCAAGCCCTTGCTGCAGCATACGATAGGCCCCTGCTACCGTTGGACAGGAGTGCCCCGCTAATTTAACCGCATCGGCATAGCTATATTCCATGATCCCGCCTGAAGCGGCACCCAGAATATCTGCGAGGGGATCAGCCATTGTGATTACGGGAACATTGTTAAAAAAAATAGGAAAAGACATACGCATAACTCCTTTTAATTTAGGAGATTATAATGTTTCATGAGCGTATGGATATTGATATATATCAATTTGTCTCTCTTAATCCTATGCGTTACTAATTATGTGTACAATTGCTTTTATAAAAAAGTAACCCCATACAAAAGAGATGCCCATGACTTTCCCTCCGGCAAAATTACAACAAATCAAAGAATCGACCGAAATCTACAAACACGAAGTGACTACGCTTAATACGCTGATTCACCAAGAATCCGATGACAATCGTCTCGACATGCTTTACTACCTCCGTGCGATCTCCACGATACAACACTGCAACCGTATCGGACTGCTCGATGCGGAAGAGATGGAAGAGAGTTACATGGAAGCACTGGGAGAAGAAGTCTCCCGCTACTTCCCACATAAGGACGATTCAGAACTCTTTGATGATATTGCCGTACTCGAAGAAGATGTCAAAAGCGGTTTTTTCGATGACCCTGAAGGCTCCAAAAAAAGATTACTGGATGCCTTGAAAATTACCTTATAAATTTGAATGCTTATGATTTCTGACCTTGCGTATAGTGTTTATATCCTCAGATGCAGTGACAGCACTCTCTATACCGGAATCACCAACAATCTGGAAAAAAGGATAATAGAGCACAATACCTCGGATCGCGGAGCCAAATATACCCGCTATCGCCGTCCGGTAACCTTGGTCTACCATGAAGCACATGAAAATAAAAGCGAAGCACTAAAACGAGAAATTGCTATTAAAAAAATGCCCCGATCCAAAAAAGAGAAGCTGTTATAAATTTTTCATTATCGATTTAAAGCTACACTTCCACATCTAAATTATTGCAGGATTTTTCATGACCCAAATACTCATCCTTATTGTCGTTGTTGCCATTTTTTACTGGCTTTCCCGCAGTTTTTCCCAAAACCAGCATACCTATACCCGCAATCAGTTCGCAGGGTTTAAGCTCAATAAAGACGCCCTTGCACACAGTGAACTCGGACTGTTTGTCGCCCTCTCCGCCAAAGTCGCCAAAGCCGATGGTCGTGTCGATGAGCTCGAAGCGGAACTCGTGAGCAATATGTTCACCGATATCAGCGCACTCTTCCCTGATCCCGAAGCAACCAAAAAACTGCTCAAAGAGATTTTTGATGAAGAGAAAAATGCTCCGCACAATCTCGATCTCGTAGCTCAGGCACTCTACAAAACGTTGGAAAAAGATGTTCACAAACGTCAAAAAATGGTGGAATTTCTCGTCAATCTCACCTACATCGACGGAACCCTCTCTCAGAGCGAAGAAGATATGCTTCACCGGATCGCGTACCATTTAGGGTTTAGTGAGCGGGATCTAAAAGCGATGATGGAGCGTTTTGGTTCCTACCACCGCAACAGTGTCAAAGAGAGTTCGATCGATCAAGCCTATGCACTCTTAGGGGTTACCGCCGAAGCGACGAATGATGAAGTGAAAAAAGCCTACCGCGCACTGGTTCGAGAATATCATCCTGACATTATTAAATCTCAAGGGGCTTCGGAGGAATATCTCAAAGAAGCCACAGAGAAAGTGCAGGATATCAACGCCGCCTATGAGATGATTAAAAAATCTCGCGGTATCTAGAAAGGGCTAATAGCTCCCTTCTCCTACCGTGATGACATAATTGTCATCCACTTCCACAACGCCGAATGAATGTTGACCGCAAAAGCTCTCATTCATCTCTTGCGCCCATGCACGAGCGATTCTCATCGCATTTTCTTTATAATCCAATGTTTTGATTTGAGGCATTTTTTTCCGTATTGCACATTTACACAGTTTTTCAACCACTACATGATGTTCCATAATTTCCTCCTATTAGTGATCGGACTTGCATCCACAGCCGCCACCGACCATACCGATGACAAAATTGTCATTCACTTCCACCAGCTGAAACTCATGTTTGCCGCAAAAGTGTCCATTCATATATGCCATTTGTGTTTCCGCAGCTTCCAAGGCCGTATCTTTCGCCTCAAAAGTAGTAATTTGAGCCAATCCCTCTTTTTTGGCACAGCTGCACAATTTTTCGATAACAACGTGATGTTCCATAGTCTAATCCTTATGAGTTGATTGTTATTACCTCTGCATAGAGTGTTCCAGATGAGCTTTTATCGATAGTTAAAAAAAGAATATTCATGCTATTTTATTGTGTTATAATCTTCCATACCGCATCTTTGAAAGGGAACCATGGAGATCAATAATCACCAAAGCATTAAAAGTGCCTTCTGGGTCTCTATTCTTTATCTTATTTTCGGATTTCTTTGGATCTATTTCTCCGATTCAGCGGTCGAAGCGATTGCAACCAACCATCATCAGCTTAGTTTACTGCAAACCTACAAAGGGTGGTTTTTTATTCTGATCACTTCCATATTGCTTTATCTCCTTACCTATCAATTTTTGTACACACAATTTCTTCAATATTCCAAAAACATCGCCGAACAGATCCGATACCAAAAAACTATTTTAGACGCAAAAGAGAGATTTGATCGCCTCGCTCATCACGATCCTTTGACCAATTTACCAAACCAACTCAGTCTCATCGAAACGTTGAATCTCAAAATGGCAGAAACGGATCAAAGTCCCTTTGCTTTGCTCTTTTTGGATTTAGACGAGTTTCAACAAATTAATGATTCTTACGGACACCGTTTTGGGGATAATCTTCTCATCGAAGTAGCACATCTACTCCGAAGTATTTTTCCTCCAAATACCTATATCGCCCGTACCGGCGGTGATGAGTTTCTCGTGATAACCCCGTGTCATGACAATGACCCTTCACTCCGAACCCAACTGACACACCTAATTGACGGGCTAAATCACCCTTTTCATATCGATAATATCGATGTATACACCTCGGCCAGTATCGGAATCGCCCATTTTCCCAAAGATGCCATAACAACCGAAAACTTGCTCCAATGTGCCGATGCCGCAATGTATAAAGCCAAAAAAATGGGAAAAAATACCTTTTATTTCTACAGCACAGACCTCATCGAAAATGCATTGCAGCGGACCACTATGACCGGTAATTTGAAAAAGGCTCTCGAAAACGGGGAGCTAAAACTTTTCTATCAACCTCAAGTGGACCCTTATATTGAAAAGATTATCGGCTATGAAGCACTGCTGCGTTGGGAAACTCCCGAAGGTTTTATCCCCCCTTCTATTTTTATCCCGATCTGCGAAGAGAGCGGATTCATCCTCGATATCGGCAAATTTGTCTTGATTGAAGGGTGTAAAACCGCACTTCAATGGCAAAAATTAGGTATTTTAAACGGGCTTATTGCGATCAATGTCTCAGCTCGACAACTCGCACACCCCGATTTTATCTCTACCCTCGATAACATTATCCATGAGACGCAATGTCCACCCTCTTGTATAGAGCTCGAAATTACCGAAAGTTCAATCCTCGAAAATCCTGAAAAGATGATTTTGTTGCTCGAAACGATCAAAGAGAAGGGATTTAAAATTTCAATCGATGATTTCGGAACCGGGTATTCCTCCCTCTCCTATCTCAAACATCTTCCCATCGACAAACTTAAAATCGATATCTCGTTTATTCGCAATATCACCTCAGAACCCAAAAACCAAACCATTGTCAAAACCATTATCGCTCTGGCAAAAGGACTTGGGATGGAAGTCCTCGCAGAAGGGGTAGAAAGTGCCGATGAACTCGGGTTTTTACGCGAAAATGGAATCGATTCGGTCCAGGGATTTTATTATTACAAACCGATGGATCCGAACTTTTTGACGGATTTAATTTAATTTTCTATACGTTAAACCATCATCTAATGTATAATTGCTGATTAATATCACATGTGGATAATGAATGCATCTTATTTTTTCTTTTCTCGTTCTACTCTGTATAATTCATCCAACTCTATTTGCATCGAATAACCCATCGAAACAAAACATTGATATCGGTATCATTTCATTTCGTCCCATTGCCGAAAATCAACAAATATGGCAACCTCTCGCTGATGAACTCAACCGTCTCGAACCCCAGTACAATTACCGCATTCACTCGTATAAAGAAATCGATCTTGAAAAAGCGGTAGCGCTGAATAAACTGGATTTTATGGTTGTCCATTCGCTCTCTTATGTCACGATGGAAACCAAATACAATGCCCAAAACATCGCCTCAATTATCCGTCAAGACGATCAAAAAAAACAACTTACCCGCTATGGCGGTGTAATCGCCGTTAAATCCGATCGCCATGATATCAATCAACTCAGTGACATTCGAGATAAAACAATTGCAACAACACACAAAGAAGCCTTTGCCATCTATTTATTGCCTCTCGATACCTTGATGAATGCCGGGGTCGATATTCGTAAAGATTGCCGTCTCATCTTTACCGGTCAGCCGCAAGAACGAATACTCGACACCCTACGCTCCGGTGCGGCTGATGTCGCATTTTTTCGGACCGGCTACATCGAAGAGATGATCGCTAAAGGAAAACTCAAAAACGGTGAATTAAAAATCATCAATCCTCAGCCTAAAACCGACACATTCCATTATTTCCGTTCCACACCTCTCTATCCCGAATGGGCTGTTGCAGCGACCACCCGTCCAGATCCCGAAACCATCAAACAAACAACCCTTGCTTTGTACCATATCAATTCTACTCTTTACAATGATTATCACTCCTTTTCCAATCCGATCTCTTATAAATCGACCCGTGATTTAATGCAGAAATATCAAGTTTATCCCTTCGATAAAATGACATTCAGTTTTCAAGACGTTTTGCAAAAATATTCCTTGCCACTCATCTTGCTTTTTAGTATGATCACCGTTGCGGGAGCCTCTTTTACGTTTTATTACATCATCTCCTCTCGCAAAAACCGTGAACATACTTATGAGATCGAATTAATACTTTCTACGGCCAGTGATGGGGTCCATGTACACGACTTGGACGGAAACCTCCACCTTTTCAGCGATTCGTTTGCCTTTATGCTGGGGTATACGCGACAAGAAACCGAGAAGCTGAGTGTATACGACTGGGATCATTATTTCGATCCCGCAATAATCCACGAGATGATGCATAACCTCACACAAGAACGTATTACCTTTGAAACGCGCCATACCCGAAAAGATGGAACGCAAATCGACGTAGAGATCAATGCAAAAGGGATTATGCTCAATAACAAACCCTACATTTATGCCTCAGCACGTGATATTACCGAACGTAAAATCCATCAGCAAAATCTTATAGAAGCCAAAGAACATCTGGATGCATTAGCCCATCACGATCCACTAACCGGATTACCAAACCGTTTAAGCCTTATTGAGACACTAAAAATCAAAACCGATGGGATGGAAGATCACCCGTTTGCCCTCTTTTTCCTCGATCTCGATGGATTTAAAGAGGTAAACGACTCCTACGGGCATCGATTTGGAGATACACTCCTCGTCCATTTTGCAACCCTTCTCCAAGATATTTTCCCGCCAAAAACTTTTATCGTCCGTACCGGAGGAGATGAGTTTGTCATTGTTTTAGGGTGTCAAAAAGATCATAATCTTATTCAATCCACCATGGATCAACTGGTTTCCATCCTCAACAATCCTTTCCACATCGAATCAACTGATATTTACATCACTGCCAGTGTCGGTATTGCGATGTATCCAGCCGATGCAGAAACAACCGAAGAGTTACT
Source organism: Sulfuricurvum sp. RIFCSPLOWO2_12_FULL_43_24 (assembly GCF_001829605.1). Taxonomy (NCBI): domain Bacteria; kingdom Pseudomonadati; phylum Campylobacterota; class Epsilonproteobacteria; order Campylobacterales; family Sulfurimonadaceae; genus Sulfuricurvum; species Sulfuricurvum sp. RIFCSPLOWO2_12_FULL_43_24. The sequence continues at coordinate 45,854 of NZ_MIBT01000013.1, forward strand.
GCAGCGTGCCGATGCTGCAATGTACAACGCCAAAAAAATGGGAAAAAATACCTTTAGTTTTTACAGTACCCATCTGACCGAAAGTGCCCTGTACCGTACAACAATCGCTACCAGTCTCAGAAAAGCGCTCTCGAGTGATGCCTTAGCGCTCTACTTTCAACCCCAAGTCGATATTCATACTTCTAAAATCATCGGTGTTGAAGCACTTATTCGTTGGTTTACCCCCGATGGAAGTATTTCGCCGGCTATCTTTATTCCGATTGCCGAAGAGACAGGTTTGATACAAGAGATCGGTGATTTTGTCCTCTATCAAGGGTGTCAGATTGCACATAAATGGTCAGAAGCCAATCTGTTACAAGGACGTATTGCGATCAATATCTCAGCACGGCAACTTACGCATGTGAACTTCTTAGCGACACTGGAGCGTATTATTATGGAGACACACTGTAACCCCGCATGGATTGAACTCGAAATTACCGAAAGTTCAATCCTCGAAAATCCTGAAAAGATGATCGTATTACTGGAAATCCTGAAATCCAAAGGATTTTACATCTCTATCGATGATTTCGGAACCGGATATTCCTCCCTCTCCTATCTCAAACATCTTCCCATCGACAAACTTAAAATCGATATCTCGTTTATTCGCAATATCACCTCAGAACCCAAAAACCAAACCATTGTCAAAACCATTATCGCTCTGGCAAAAGGACTTGGGATGGAAGTCCTTGCAGAAGGGGTAGAAACCTATGAAGAACTTGAGTTTCTACAAACAAATGGAGTCGATTCCGTACAAGGGTTCTATTTTCATAAACCATTGTCCATAACAGCAATTGAAAAATTGTTTTTACCTTAAAAGACAACCTTTCAGAAGCTTTATAAAAACGTGTTCTGCCTGCTGTTACTGAGATTGAATTTATTGTGATTATTATCCTAAAATTCAGTATACTGGCAGGGAGTAAAAAGTATAATCATTAACTATAATTGATATTAAAATGGAAAAATATGGCTGATTTACATCAAGAGCACATTGAAATCACGAATCAAGTCAAACAAGCTATTCATAACGTACCCATTGTATTTCCGGCTCAGTATGGGAAACTCTACTACGAAGCCTCACAATCTCGTGATATTCATCTCAAACCCGATGAGCTGTTAACCTATGAGATGCTTGATGAAAAAATCGTTCGTCACATTATCACCCTCTCTGAATGTGCCGACCACGCTATCACAGCCATAGAGACTGAAGACAAATCGCTTTTAACCTCCATTTTAGAGAAAACCAAACAACTCCAACAAGAGATCCAAGAACTCCAAAAAATCGTTTACGAAGATGGTCTGACCAAAAGTTATAATCGAAAATGGTTCGACGACACCATCTTGACTCAGGATAAACTCTCATTACGTGACAGCGGTACAATCGTGATGATTGATTTGAATAAATTTAAAGAGATCAATGACACCTACGGTCATCTCGTCGGCGATAAAGTACTCATCCATGTTACAGCAAAACTCAAAGAGAGCGGAGGACGGGTAGTACGCTATGGCGGAGATGAGTTTATCGTCGTTTTTGATGCTAAAGTTTCCACCTCTGATATTAAAGCGAAAATCGAAAATATTCTCCGCTATTTTGAAAAAATCCATTTCAAGGTTGAGGATAAATCGTTTAAAGTCAGTTTTGCCTACGGAATGGCACCCTTTACCCGTGGTGCAGATGTCCTCCACGTTGTGGAGGCCGCAGATAAATCAATGTATCGACATAAAAAGGGAGCATAGACTATAATCGCATCATGATTTCACACCTGAGCGATACACGCCGAGGCATAGTTTATATGTTGATGGCCTCTTTTTTATTTGCCCTTACGATGTTATTCGCAAAACTTCTATCGGGTTCGATGGGCTCGGTCGAAGTGACCTTTTGGCGTAATGCGATCGGATTGATCGTTATAGCCCTTTTCAGCCTGAACAAACCCATCCGAAATATCGGCGGAAAACCCTTCACCCTTATTTTTCGCGGTGTTATCGGAACCATAGCCCTCCTTACCTTTTTTTATACCATCAGTGCTACTACCCTCTCCAATGCTATCGTTTACGCGAAAACCGAACCGATTTTTACCGCTTTACTCGCCTTTTTACTCCTTAGAGAAAAACTTCAATCCGGTGCTATTTTCGCTATATTCATAGGTTTTGCCGGTGTAGCGATGCTCAGCGGAATGAATCTGGGATATCTTCATGTTATGGGGATATTGACCGGCTTTCTCTCGGCGTTGGCTTACACCAGTGTCCGAAGCCTCAAAGCCTACTATGACGAACGAACCGTTGTCCTCTCTTTTATGCTATCGGGAGTGCTTATCCCCGTATTTTTGATGTTTACCGCGCAATACATAACGTCAGAATTTTTCGCCTTTGCCCTAACCCCGTTTATTGAGCCTTCCGGTTATGACTGGATTTGGATTGCATTGATGGGAGTTACTGCCGCTTACGGGCAAATTTACATGACCCGTGCCTATTTTTACGCTAAAGCAGGGGTTATTAGTACGGTGAGCTATTCAGTGGTACTTTTTGCCACGTTGTTCGGAGTGATGTTGGGAGATCTCTTCCCGACACCAATGGTGATTGGAGGGGGAGTGTTAATTGTTCTTAGCGGAGTAATTCTCTCTCGGTAAAAATAACTTATAGTTTATCGTCCAGTTTTTCAGCGATGCTATCACCGAGCTGATCGATTGGCATACCCTCATTTTTGTTTGAATGTTGTACTTTTTTCTCTTTAACACTCTTAGTGACTGTGGGCTTATCTTTGATTGTTTCTTCGGTTTTGACCTCTTCTACCGGCGCTGTTTCGTTATTTTCACTGGCACGCTCTTTTAAATAATCATCCAAAAAAAATGCTTTAAAAATCAAAACAACAATGGCAAAAAGTATAATATAGACAATACGCCGCATCTATTTTCTCCACTTTCATCTTCAAATATCATAGCACAAATTGTTTAACAACTATTGCAAGAAGTAAATAACCGTCACGTATTCCTTAGCCTTTTCCATTTCATTAGCTAATACGAGGTACAATTTCCCTCATTGTGCACTTCGTGCCTTATCTAAATACTTTTTGAGACTATGAAGCGAACCCAATCTTTTTCTTTCTATGCACTGTTAATCGCTTTACTGGTGCACCTTATTATCATATTGTTACTTATGATGATGAATCAATTGAAACCTTCTATCCCGCCCGAAACGAAGCCTCCAGAGCCTAAAGAGGAACGTTTTAGACTCTCACTCAAAGAGATGCCGAACAACAGACCCGAAGCCATTGTCAAAAACGATATTCCTAAAATTTCCCCTACCCTTCCCATCCCACGCGGTGAACAGCTTATCAAAAACACCCAACCTATACCGAAGCCGCAAACCATCAAGCCGACACCTCCGGTAACGCCTGCCACTAAACCAATACCTCCGGTTTCTGAACCGATTGTAGAGCCTAAAAAAGCATTCGAGCGCCATGTTGCTAAAACGGTTGCCGAGATTCAGCGGCAGCCTCAACCCAAAAAAGAGCAAGGGCTGTACGACATTCTCTCCAAAGCCGATTCATCAGCCCAAGAGCGCCCAAAAAGTTTTACCAAAGTCAGTGATAGTATCCAACGTCTCTACGGTGATAAATTTAATGAACTCTCCGAAGGGGAACAACGCTATATCCTTGATAACCAAGAAGTGATGCGCCGTATCACCCAAGGAGTCTTAGATCGTTACGGCCGATCTCGTATTCCCGATAATATTCGTATAAACGATACCAATATGATCGAATTTTATCTCCACCCCAATGGAAGTATTTCTGATATACGTTTTCTTAAAAACAGCCAACTCTCCATTTTGGACGATACGACCAAAGAGGTGATCGAACTGGCCTACGGCCAATATCCAAAACCGCAACAAAAAACACTGATTCGCTACCGTGTTTTTTACAATCTTACAGGGTATTAAATCTCTCTTCTAATGTGAAGTTTTTAATAACATCGGAACTTCAGTGGTTATAATCAACGTATGAAAGCAAACCGATTTTTGTTAGCGCTTTTCATTGCAATCTTTATTCATACGCTGTTATTGGGGTTGTTTTGGTTTTTGGTATTGTACGAAGAGATATCCGATCAAAAACCATTTTACAAAGAAAAGCGCTTTGGTATCACCCTCAGTGAAGAGACTGAAATTATGGATACGATCCCCTCAGCGAGCCAATCACCCACACAAATCACCGAATCTGAACCATCCAAGGCTCTGAGCGCTTCAACTACACCTATAAAACTGCAAGAACCTTCATCCCAAATTTCACTGAAACATATAACCGAAGCGGACCGAGAGAGCCTTCCATTCTCTGTCCTCCACCACTACGGTGATGAATTTTTCGCCCTGAGTGCAGGTGAACAGCACTATATCATCGATAATCTCCAAAAAATACGTAAAATCAATGAGATGGTCGGTACACGATTACTGCGTGAACGCCCCGATGATGTCGATCCGATGGATAATAACGTGGTCGAGTTCATCCTCAACCCTGATGGAAGAATCAGTGATCTCTCATTGGAGAAAAACCGTATCGGCACACCGCTCGATGAGCTAACGCTCCAAACCATCAACCTCGCCCATCCCAAATATCCCAAGCCCGACCAACCGACCCATATACGGATAAGGGTTTATATTATTGTCAAAGAGTGATTTTTATGCTTTCTTTTCGGAGGTAACAAAGGTTTTGTCATTCACGCTATTCCTACAGTGCCTAGGGACAAATTGTCCCCATGTAGTTTTATAATTCTTTTCTGAACTATCTTCAACTATGGCGAATTCACCACAGTTAGAATCGCTCTTCATTGTAGTCGCTCACTTCTTCTCTTTGGGAAGTGCACTCTCTTTGATCAGTTTTTTCTCATCGGATTTGACTTTACGTTCGAGTTTTTTCAAATCTTCCGCTCTCGGTAATTCTTCGGGTTTAATCCCACGTTCCACCAATAATCCTCGTATACTTTCATTATTTTGAATATGCTCATTGGTAATGGCATTTTCACCATAGAGATCATTTTGCTTGACATTATGATTGGTGATTTCGGTCGCAAGATTTTTCGCTGTGATGGTAATCGTCGGAAGAAAATCCGCTAATGATCGGTTATCGGGTACTTCGAGTTTATCTTTCATCGCCTGTGTTGCGTATCCTCCAAACAGCGCACTATCTCCTTTAGAACGAATTCGAGCAAACCCTTTATCATCCACACCCCGTTCATAGATATTTTTTGAGAGTTCGGTTTCTGACTCACGAAGTTTTGCGCGTGCTTGCAAACGATCTTCCAACTCTAGGCGTTGTTCTAAAATCTCTTGTTTACGTGTTTGGATCGCAAAATAGGTTTGTGCAAAAGCGATTTGCTCTTTTCTGCTATCACCGTTTTGGGCGATGAGATAACACGCATAGCGTGTGAGCATTATGTCTTCTATATTTCTTGTAGCTTCTGATCCGATAGAGACCATTTTTCCCACGTGGCGAAAATGGTCTGATACATCAACATTGGAATTTTCACATGCATCTTTTGCTTTATCGATGACATTTTGAAATTTATCCCAACCTTGGTATCCCAGCATTTTTTGCAAATCCCGCGCATACCAGTATTCGGTTCGTCCATCGTCTAATATATTGGCGATAGCGTTAAACTCACTCTGTAACGTTTCTATGATCTCTTTTTTCATAGGTCACCTTTGATGGTTTTCTTCATTGTACCCCGTCGCAAGAAAATGATGTAGAAATATGACAATATGAAAAATTACCGCACATTCAATACTGCCAATGCACCCTTATAAATCGGCTCGTCAATAAATCCATACCGCTCATCCGTGAAACCGCTGATTCCCCGCGCACTGTGTTCTTCAAACAATCTTACAATCTCACGGCATCGGCTTATCTCCGCATCAGTGTGTCCAAAATTCTCATGAATCAGTTCTACCTGTGCAGGGGAAATACACCCTTTCGCATCAAATCCCATCATTTTTTCCAACTCCAGCCAATTGCGCAATCCGTCACTGTTTTTGTAATCTTGATAGACAAAAGAGACCGGTTTAATCTCACAGGCTCGGCAGGTGATCAAAAAATGGGACAATAGATAGTGAACCGCAGGGTTATCAGGGGTAAGAAGGCTCTGAGAGAGACCCAAATCGGCAAAGAGATCCAAAATCCCTAAATAATAGGCTTTTATCCGTGAATCAATATTGAGATCCGCCAATGCCAGCCACGCCTCTTTGGTTTCGATGGAGAGATGAATTTCAATCTCTTCATCCACCAACGTTAAAACCCTTTTCACATCGGCTACACTCCGTATTTTCGGGACACGGATCGCATCGGGCATAAAAGGGTTGAGAAACAATATCTC
>NZ_MIBT01000014.1:0-14872 GCF_001829605.1 Sulfuricurvum sp. RIFCSPLOWO2_12_FULL_43_24
AATTATCTCTATAAAGCGATTACCTCTTACGGTTATGGAATGCGCTCAAACGCCATGCAAATGATCAAAGCCTATAATGTTTTCAACAATGGGGGAAAACTCATTAATCCTATGGTGGTAGAAGCATTGTATGACGACAACGGCAGAAGCATCCCTATGCAGGTACAAGCACCGATACAGGTTATCTCTGCCGCCACTGCGGAGAGAATGAAACAAATCCTGATTAAAACCGTCAATGAGGGGACTGGAACCGTCGCCAAAACACCGGGAATTGAAGTGGGGGGAAAAACGGGAACAGCCCATATCGCTAAAAATGGTGCCTACGTCAACAGCTACCATACCTCCTTTATCGGATTTGCGAATGATGCAAAACACAACTATACCATCGGTATCACCGTTATCGAACCGCGTACCGTCTATTTTGCCTCGATTACCGCTGTTCCCGTTTTTAAAGGGATCGTTGATTTGATGATAGAGGAAAAATATCTCACCCCAGATCCCGCAGCAGTTGCGGCTGCCGCGTCGCAAATCGCCCCTATACACCATCCTTAAGAGCTTTTTGAATCAACTTTGTCACCTCTTTTTCGAAGGGGTAATGTCGTTGAATCCCCCACACTTCGATCACCGCTTCACCTTTAATCAAGAGTTTCCGCTTCGACTGAACAATACCTAAAACCCGACTGCTATTTAATCGTTCCGTCTCAATTCGAAATTCCAAAGGGACACTTTTCTGAGTACCTGAAGCTATTACCAGAGGCTTATTACTCTCTTTTTTAGCTTCTCCTTTGGCAATGATCTCTTTGTCATCATTCAGGGTGTAATTGAGGGCGATAACGGTAATATCACTGTGCCATTTATTGAGAACTTTCACATCGGTTCCGATCCGAATCGCTTCATTCTCTACCGGAACCCCCAACAATGCCAAGACTCCCAACATCACTTCGGTACCGGAGTTTTCCAATCGAACATTCCCCTCAGGTTCGATAAAAATATCTTTACCTATTTTCGGAGCACAGCCGCTGAGGAGAAAAAGAAGTGCTGAGAATAAAAAGAGTTTCTTCATTTTACATCCATACGTTATCGATCAGCCGTGTCGTCCCGACCCGTGCCGCGACAAGGATAATCGTATTGCCCAGTATCACTTCGGGAATCACTTCAAACGCTCTGTTCACAATCGCAACATACTCCACTTCAAGCGGTTCCAAAATCGTGAGCATCTCTTGACGTATTGCTTCTGCGTTGAGATTTCCTTGCATCACTTGTTTGGTTCCCCTCTTTAGCGATGTGGAAATTTTAAGTGCTTCTTGCCGTTGTTCGCTATTGAGATAAACATTCCGGCTTGAGAGGGCCAATCCATCGCTCTCTCTAACCGTCTCCATAGGGATAATCTCGATATCCATAAAAAAGTTCTCAACCATCTGAGTGATAAGCGCCAACTGTTGGGCATCTTTTTTCCCGAAATAAGCACGCTTGGGACGGACTTGATTCAACAGTTTCATCACTACCGTCAAAACACCGTCAAAATGGCCGGGACGTGATGCTCCCTCTAAAATATACCCACGCACATCGGGAGCGCATATCCGTACTTCATCCTCTCCGTACATTCCTGCCACATCAGGATAAAAGAGAATATCAACACCGCTAAGGGAGCAGATTTTAAAATCGGCTTCCTCTTTGCGGGGATATTTACTCAAATCTTCTCCCGGCAAAAACTGCGTCGGGTTGACAAAGATCGAAACAACAACCGTTTCATTCTCTTTGCGTGCCGCATCGATAAGAGTTCTATGACCGATATGAAGTGCCCCCATCGTCGGAACGAATCCAATATTTCCCTCTTTAGCATCTAATGCCTTACGAAGTTCCGATACACTGCGAGCGATAATCATGCTTTTAGCCTCTATAGAATATAATCGCAATTATAATATAACCACAGGAATAAATACGTGGATCACTACGAATATACCGAATTACTTAAAACCTTGACCATCAAGATGCAAAATGTCACCGATGTTGTCCGTCCACAGGATATTACAAAGCGTCTCGGCGAGATCGAAGCCCTCGAAAATTCCGATGGATTTTGGAACGATGCGGCCAATGCCGGTGTCGTCCAAAAAGAGAAAACACAGCTCGAACGTCGCCTTGCCAAATATTCCAAAACTTTCAATACTCTCGGTGATGCCGTCGATTTATATGATATGGCAAAAGACGAAGGGGACGAAGAGACAATCGAATCGCTCTTCGCCGATGCGGGGGCACTCGAAAACAATGTTAAATCGATGGAAGTTGAAGTGCTCCTCTCAGGTGAACACGACAGCCACAATGCCATTGTCACCATCCATCCGGGTGCAGGGGGAACCGAATCTCAAGATTGGGCTTCGATGCTGCTTCGTATGTACACCCGCTGGGCAGAACGACGTGATTTTACCGTTGAAATGCTCGATTACCAATCGGGCGATGAAGCAGGGATCAAAGATGCCGCCATCCTTATCAAAGGGGTCAATGTTTACGGTTATCTGAAAAACGAAAACGGTATTCACCGTCTCGTGCGTATCAGCCCATATGACTCTGCCGCCAAGCGTCACACCAGTTTTACCTCCGTTATGGTCTCACCCGAACTGGATGATGATATCGATATCGAAATCGAAGACCGTGATATCCGTATCGATACCTACCGTGCATCCGGTGCAGGGGGACAACACGTCAATAAAACCGAATCGGCTATCCGTATCACCCATATCCCAAGCGGTATCGTCGTACAGTGTCAAAACGACCGAAGTCAGCACAAAAACAAAGCAACCGCCTTTAAAATGCTCAAATCCCGTTTGTATGAACTTGAGATGGAAAAAAAGCAAGCGGCAGTTGACGGAATTGAAAAAAGCGAAAACGGATGGGGACACCAAATCCGTTCTTATGTTCTCGCACCGTATCAACAAGTTAAAGATACCCGCTCAGGAATTCCGTATTCCAACATCAGCACTATTTTGGATGGAGATATCGATGAAATGATCGAAGGGGTCCTCATCTCCCTTAGCCGCAAAGATGACGACGAATAATAAAGACACCATCCTCAAAGAGTGCGCTCTTCACGAGCCGTGTTCTTACATTGGCGGAAATACCCAAAGTATCCACTACAAAGTAATCCAAGAGTGCTCAAAAGAGCAATGTGAAGCACTGATTCTGCGTGGATGGCGACGATTCGGATCGATGTATTTTCGCCCGATTTGTCAGGATTGCCGGGCGTGTGAAAGTCTTAAAATCGATGCGCTCAATTATACTTTCACTAAATCAGACCGCCGAATTTTGCGTAAAAACACACATCTTACCACTATTATCCGTCACCCTACCCTCACACGTGAACATCTCAGCCTCTTTGATCGCTACCACCGGTACAAACACCATACGAGAAATTGGGATGCCCCCAAGAGTGACCCCAAAAACTATTATGCTTCATTTGTTCAGGGACATGGTGATTTTGGCTTTGAAGTCCTTTATTTTGAAGGTGAAAAATTGATCGCCGTCGATCTCATCGATATTTTAGAAGAGGGGATCAGTTCACTCTATTGCTACTACGATCCTGAATATAATGCCCAATCACTGGGACGCTATACCCTTTTACAACAAATTGAATTCGCCCGCAGGCTGAACCTCAAATGGATCTATTTAGGCTATTACGTCGAAGGGTGCCAAAGTCTCGCCTACAAGATCAATTATCAACCCTCCCTACAGCTTCAGGGGAGACCCGAAGAGGAAGAACTACCCGTCTGGAGAAAACTCACAAATGAAAACGATCCACTTTAATTCCGAATTACTCACCCCCTCTAAAGTCGTATGTATCGGACGCAACTACGTCGAGCATATCCATGAACTCGGCAATGAAATCCCCTCCTCTATGGTTCTCTTCAACAAACCCAACTCCGCCATCAGTGATACATTACGTTTCATCACACCTGATACTCGTTTCGAGGGGGAAATCTGCTTTCTTATGATGGGTGGAGAGATAGCGGGGATCGGTTTCGGCCTCGATCTCACCAAAGCCGAAATCCAAAATCATCTCAAAGCCAAAGCTCTTCCGTGGGAGCGGGCCAAAGGGTTTGACGGTTCGGCAGTTTTTGGAAATTTTGTCCCTTTGAATACACCGCTCGAATCACTGCATATGACACTCCATATCAACGGTACCCTAGCACAAGAAGCAACCTATGAACTAATGATTTATAAACCGCTGGAGATGATAGAAGAGATAAAGAGTTTTATGAGCTTTGAAGATGGTGATATCATCATGAGCGGTACCCCTAAAGGGGTTAATACCTATAGTATTAGCGATGAATTTATTGGAAGAATTTACACTAACGATCGTCTTTTGATTGAAACCAAGTGGATCGTAAAATAAAAATATAAAACCATCATTTTATAATTACCCGAAAAATTTATTATCTTATAAGACTTTTTTATTTTATAATAGCCTCATATCCAAACCAGGAGTTGATGATGGCTATTGTATTACCTGCGCTTCCGTTTGAAAAAAATGCGTTAGAACCTCATATTAGTTCTCAAACCCTCAGTTACCATTATGATAAACACCATAATACGTATGTAGTGAATGTCAATAATCTGATAAAAGATACCGAACTTGAAAATAAATCGCTTGAAGATATTATTCACGAATCTGCCAATGACCCGAGTAAAACCGCTATTTTTAATAATGCGGCACAGGTGTGGAATCACACCTTCTATTGGAACTCTCTAAAACCCCACGGAAGCTCTCTGCCTAACGAGGCAATCAAACAAAAAATCGATTCCGATTTCGGCAGTTATGATAACTTTGCCAAAGCATTTAAAGAAGCGGCTTTAGGACAATTCGGGAGCGGATGGGCATGGCTGGTCTTAATCGATGGAAAGTTGAGTATTCTCAAAACCTCCAACGCCGATACCCCTATCGCACATGGAATAAAGGCAATTTTATGCATCGATGTTTGGGAACATGCCTATTATCTGGATTATAAAAATGCTCGTGCGGAATATGCCGATAATGTCATTAATCATTTGATCAATTGGGATTTTGCCAACGCCAATCTAATGAGCTAAAAAGATAAAGAGATAAAAAAGAAGAGGGTAAGAAATGCCCCAATGGGGCAAAGGGAGAAGAGTTCTCTTAGCTGTTACGCTTTTTGATGATCTCTTCGGCAACGTTACGTGGAACTTCTTCGTAATGATCGAATTCCATAGAGTAACTTGCACGTCCTTGTGTCGCTGAACGAAGGTCAGTTGAATAACCGAACATTTCAGACAATGGTACGAACGCGTCAACAATTTTGTTACCTGAACGGTCACCCATGTTGTTAACTTGTCCGCGACGGCGGTTAAGGTCACCGATAACGTCACCCATGAAGTTCTCAGGAACTTCAACTTCAACTTTCATCATAGGTTCAAGGATAGCTGGGTTTGCTTTACGCGCACCCTCTTTGAAGCCCATAGAAGCAGCGAGTTTAAACGCCATCTCATTCGAGTCAACCTCATGGTATGAACCATCATACAATGCAACTTCGATATCCTCGATCGGGTAACCCGCGAGAACACCTTTTTGCATTGCTTCTTTACACCCTTTTTCAACAGCAGGAACGTATTCTTTTGGAATAACCCCACCTTTGATTTCGTTGTGGAAGATATAACCTGTCCCCGGTACGCCCGGCTTGATGCGGAGATAAACGTGACCGAATTGTCCACGTCCACCTGATTGTTTCGCGTATTTGTACTCTTGGTTAACTTCGGCACGGATAGATTCACGGTATGCAACCTGAGGAGCACCCACTTCCGCTTCAACTTTAAATTCACGGAACATACGGTCAACAAGAATCTCAAGGTGAAGCTCACCCATACCAGAAATAATTGTTTGGCCTGTTTCTTCGTCTGTGTGAACACGGAACGATGGATCTTCCGCCGCTAGTTTTGCTAACGCGATACCCATTTTTTCCTGGTCTACTTTTGTTTTAGGCTCAACCGCAACCGAGATAACCGGCTCAGGGAAGTGCATACGCTCAAGAACAAGACGTTCACGCTCATCACACAATGTGTCACCCGTAGTTGTATCTTTAAGACCGACAACCGCACCGATTTCACCCGCGTAGAGAGATTTAATCTCTTCACGTTTGTTCGCGTGCATTTTAACGATACGTCCGATGCGCTCTTTTTTACCTTTAATGGTATTGTAAGCATACGTACCTGATTCGAGAACACCACGGTAAACGCGTACGAAAGTAAGCTGTCCAACGAATGGGTCAGTCATGATTTTGAACGCAAGACCGGCGAATGGAGCATCGTCTGTTGATTCAACATCAACTTCAACCTCTTCATCGTCTTCCATTGTCCCTTTGATCGCCGCAACTTCAAGTGGTGAAGGAAGGTAATCAACAACCGCGTCAAGAAGAGTTTGAACCCCTTTGTTTTTAAACGCAGTACCACATGTCATAGGAATAATTTCCATTTTAAGACATCCGGCTTTAATCCCGCGCATGATCTCTTCGTTGCTAAGTTCACCCTCTTCGAAGAATTTCTCCATCAAAGTATCGTCACCCTCAGCAGCCGCTTCCATCATTTGTGCACGGTATTTATTGGAAATTTCTACCATATCGGCAGGAATTTCTGCTTCATGATAGTTTGAACCCATAGCCGCATCTTCGTCCCAAAGGATTGCTTTCATTTTAACGAGATCTACAATCCCTTTAAATTGATCTTCAGCACCGATTGGGAGTTGAATAGCGATTGGGTTCGCTTTAAGACGTGCACGGATTTGCTCTTCTACGTTATAGAAATCAGCTCCGGTACGGTCCATTTTGTTTACGAAAACCATACGAGGAACCCCGTAACGGTTTGCTTGACGCCATACTGTCTCAGATTGTGGTTGAACCCCACCAACTGCACAGAATACGGCTACTGCACCATCAAGTACACGCATAGAACGCTCAACTTCAATGGTGAAGTCAACGTGGCCCGGAGTGTCGATGATGTTAATTTGTTTACCGCTCCACTCACATGTTGTTGCAGCAGAAGTGATCGTGATACCACGCTCTTGCTCTTGCTCCATCCAGTCCATAGTTGCAGCACCTTCGTGAACCTCACCGATTTTGTGTGATACACCGGTGTAGAACAAGATACGCTCAGTTGTGGTCGTTTTACCCGCGTCGATGTGAGCGGCGATACCGATGTTTCTTACGTCTTCAAGTTTATGGGATCTTGCCATGAAATAGCCCTTAATAGAGTTTATATGTGGATAGGGGAATGATAACCCGAGAGGGTCATCAAAAGGTTACAAATCTTACCAGCGATAGTGAGCGAACGCTTTATTCGCTTCTGCCATTTTGTAAGTATCTTCTTTACGTTTGAATGCTGTACCTTTGTCGTTTGCAGCATCTGATAATTCATTTGCCAAACGCTCTGCCATAGTGCGCTCGTTACGTTTGCGTGCCGCATCGGTTAACCAGCGGATAGCAAGAGAAAGTTGGCGTACAGGACGAACTTCTACTGGAACTTGGTAGGTCGCTCCACCCACACGGCGGCTTTTTACTTCGATAACCGGTTTGATGTTATCAATCGCAGTGTTAAACACTTCGATACCGGTTTTTTCACCACGTGAACCCATGATATCCAAAGCACCGTACATAATTTTTTCAGCGGTACTTTTTTTTCCGTCCCACATAATTTTGTTGATGAACTTTGTCAAAATTTTTGAACCATGAACCGGGTCAGGCATAATTTCGCGAACGGGCGCTTTTCTTCTTCTCATAATGTTTCCTTCAATGTTTTTTTCATTTACTCAAAATAGGGTCATCAGAAACCCAATCTTGTCAGACTAGTTGATTATTTTTTAGCCTTAGCTTTTTTCGTTCCGTATTTAGAACGAGATACTTTACGGTCTTTAACACCCGCAGTATCGAGAGCACCACGTACGATATGGTATTTTACCCCTGGTAAGTCTTTTACACGACCACCACGAACAAGAACGATCGAGTGCTCCTGCAAGTTGTGACCCTCACCACCGATATAACTAATAACTTCAAACCCAGAAGTCAAACGAACTTTAGCAACTTTACGAAGCGCCGAGTTCGGTTTTTTAGGGGTTGTAGTATATACACGAGTACATACACCACGACGTTGTGGGCATGACACCAAAGCGGGTGATTTTGATTTTTTCACTACCGCTTGTCGCTCTTTACGAATAAGTTGGTTGATTGTTGGCACACAATCTCCTTTGTTGAAATGTTCCAGTAGAATTTTAATCCGCTACTTAAAGGGGACTAATAAACGCGCAATAATAGCTAATTTTTGATTAATTTGAGCTTATTTTAAGGAAGTTGTAAGAGAGAAGACGTACTATCAGAAACACAATCGTTCGCCCTGAGCTAGTCGAAGGGTGAACAGGAAAATGAACACAAAGCTTTTATAGCCCGATCTCTCTCATTGCTGCTTTTTGCAAAAATGCCGAACGGCTCAGATGCAACGGTTCGATGTAACTATCGATTTTTTTCACCAAATTTTCAGGCATAGAGATATTGATCCGTAAACTTTTTTCATTGCTATGCGGTTCAGGTATGCTATCCCCCTGTGCCAGAGATACTTCGACAAAAGCCGAAAAAGCACTTTGAGCTGTCTCTATTGCTTCTATCGCACTTTCACCATCCCCCATCACCCCTTTGAAATCTTTATAATAGGCGAACCACCCATCACCATCCTCAAGACTCACTTTTTTGATAACAATCTCATAATCAAGATTCATATAATAAGCTAAATTTTTCATTTGCTTTCTCCCAAAATTTCTAATACGTGTTTGACATAAATCGCTTTTATAGGCTTATGATACGGGATGACAATACTCGCCGCATTCTCTTTACGAAAAACAAAATGACTTCCACCACTATTGTGGCACACATATCCAGCATCTTCTAAAACTTTCCGAATCTCCTCAAAGGGGACATTTTTGGGATTGTTTTTCATCGCTTGAATCAGTTTGTCTTTTTTGCTCATCCCAACCTCTCTATACACAATCTTACACAACTAATTATTAAATAAGAATTAGAAATATTCGATAATTAGTATAGTGATTTTAAATAGGATATTAGAATATATGACAGATTGCAAAACTAGAGGGTATTAATAAAAAGATGGATTCCCGCTTTCGCGGGAATAACGAGAAGAGGAGATCTTAGTCTCCGAAAACCATTTTAAGGTCTTTATAAATACCGGTACCGACTGGGATCGTACGACCGATGATGACGTTCTCTTTAAGATCGGTCAAGTCATCGATTTTCGCCGATACTGCCGCTTCAGTCAAGACTTTTGTGGTGTCTTGGAACGATGCAGCCGAGATGATCGAGTCTGCACTGACCGCAGCGCGGGTAATACCTAC
Organism: Sulfuricurvum sp. RIFCSPLOWO2_12_FULL_43_24; assembly: GCF_001829605.1. NCBI lineage: Bacteria > Pseudomonadati > Campylobacterota > Epsilonproteobacteria > Campylobacterales > Sulfurimonadaceae > Sulfuricurvum > Sulfuricurvum sp. RIFCSPLOWO2_12_FULL_43_24. The sequence goes on from NZ_MIBT01000014.1 coordinate 9,398, forward strand.
GAGATACGGTTCAGCAATCGCCGGCTCTCCGCCGAGACGAAGAATTTTTTCGTTCTCGATTTTAAACTGTGCTTTAGAAACTACATCGCCCTCGATGAACTTAGTGTCCCCAGAGCGAAGGATTTTGATCTGACGCAACATCTGAGTAAAGATTACTTCAATGTGTTTGTCGGCGATGTTAACCCCTTGACGACGGTAAACTTGCTGTACTTCACTTACAAGGTAGTTGTACAATGCTTTAACACCCAAGATTCTCAAAATCTCGTGTGAGCTGATAACACCATCCGTCAAACGCTCACCGGCGTGAACAAACTCACCCGGATGAACCAAGGCAACAAGGTTTTTATCGACGAAATATTCTTTAACCATTCCATTATCAGACGTAATAAGGATACGTTCTTTACCACGAAGCGGTTTACCGAAGCTAACAACCCCGTCAAGTTCTGCGATCAAAGCGATCTCTTTTGGTTTACGTGCTTCGAAAAGCTCAGAAACCCGTGGGAGACCCCCGGTGATATCGCGCGATTTTTGGAGTGCTTTCGGTGTACGTGCTAAGATATCGGCCACTTTAACGTCCGCACGGTCTTGTGCAAAAATCGCTGTTTTCGGCTCGACTGCATAGCGGATGATGCTTCCATCATTGGCTGCAAGGACAATCGCCGGTTTGAATTCCGGAGCAACGTATTCGTTGATCATCAAACGGGTTTTACCGGTCAATTCATCGAATTGCTCAGACGCGGTTACACCCGGAATAATGTCTTCAAATGTGATCACACCATCGGTTTCAGAGATAATCGGATTCGAATACGGATCCCATTCAGCAATCACCGTTGATTCTTCTTTAACCGGTTTAGCGATCAACGTATCGGCTTTTACCGCTTCGTTATCATTGATTTCGATCACCGAACCGCGAGCGATATAGTGACGGATTGCTTCACGATCTTCACCATCAGCAACAACAGCAAAAAGACCTTTCTCTTCTACACTGTAGCCTTTAGTAATCTCATGGTGACGCTCTAAGTAATCGCCTTTGAGAAGGTAATATTTAACAACACCTTTCTCTTTAGCGTAGATTTTTTGCGTTACCGGTGCACCGTCTTTCACTTGGATTTCAGATGCGTATGGGATACGATTCGGTACATTCCATCCGTCTTTGATCGTTTCAACAATCGATTCATTTTCTTTAACCACACTGCCGTTTTCGTATGGCAAGAAGAATTTACCTTCAATTTTACCGCTAACTCCTGCAAGTTCGTTCGGTTTTGCCACTTCGTTTTTACGAAGAGTGTAGCGTACGGTTTGGCTTTCACCTTTTACGCTAACGATGATTTCATCATGAATCGTTTGAATTTCAACCGCTCCGCTGAACGGAGCTTTGATCTTCGGTTCTACCAACAAGATGGCAGCATTACGACGATTTGCAACGATTTGTTTCCCCTCTTTTGAGAGGTACGTTTTCATGTTGTAATAACGGATGAAACCTTCTTTAGTTGCAACGACTTGACGCTCTTCACGTGTACTTGACGCTGTTCCCCCAACGTGGAAGGTACGGAGTGTCAACTGTGTACCCGGTTCCCCGATCGATTGAGCCGCGATAATACCGACCGCTTCACCCGGCTTAACGATTCCGCCGCTTCCAAGGTTTAGTCCGTAACAAAGGGCACATACACCGCCCTCAGATTTACACGTTGTCGGAGTACGGATTTGAACCGAACGGATACCCGCCTCGATTACTTTAGAGGCTTTGATTTCATCAATCAATGTCCCCTCAGAGTAAAGGATCTCATTGGTGATCGGATCGATCGCATCTTCCGCCAATACACGTCCGTAAATACGGTCTTCCAACGGCTCGATAAGCTCATTACCGACAGAGATGTCAGTAAGCTCGATCCCCTCATGGGTACCGCAGTCGTGCTCAACGATTTTCACGTTTTGCGCTACGTCAACAAGTTTACGCGTCAAATAACCCGCATTCGCTGTTTTAAGAGCAGTATCCGCAAGACCTTTACGAGCACCGTGGGTAGAAATAAAGTACTCAAGGACGTTTAGACCCTCTTTAAAGTTCGAAATAATCGGTGTTTCGATGATCGAACCGTCCGGTTTCGCCATCAAACCACGCATACCGGCGAGCTGACGAATCTGAGCGGCAGAACCACGCGCTCCAGAGTCCGCCATCATAAAGATCGAGTTGAATCCGGCTTTATCATTTTGGATCAATTCCATCATTCCGCCCGCAACCGTATTGTTCGTATCAGTCCAGACGTCAATGATTTTATTGTAGCGTTCTTGTTCCGTCAATAGACCTGCTTCGAATTGCTTTTGGATCTCTTTTACACGGTTTTTAGAGGCAACGATCAATCCCGCTTTCATTTCAGGAATAATGATGTCGGTGATAGAGATAGAAACACCCGATTTGGTCGCATATTTGAAACCAAGGTTCTTCAAATCATCCAAGAAACCGGCTGTTACTGCGATTCCTCCATGTTTATTGACATAGTCAACAAGAATCGAGATATTTTTCTTTTTCATCACAACATTCCACAGTTCCATAGGAACAAATGAAGGAAGGATTGATTGAAGAATCATACGTCCAGCAGTCGTGTGGATTACACGTCCATCAACACGTGTACGAACTTTTGCATGTAAATCTAACGCATTGTGTTCCAAAGCGATCATAATCTCATCAACATCACTGAAAAGTTTATTGGATCCCTTCACATCATTTTTACCGAGTGTCAAATAATAAAGACCCAAGACCATATCTTGTGATGGGGTAGCAATCGCTTTACCTGACGCCGGAAGCAAGATGTTCATGGATGAAAGCATCAATACTTTACACTCCGCAATCGCTTCAGCTGAAAGAGGTACGTGAACCGCCATTTGGTCACCGTCGAAGTCCGCATTGAAGGCGGCACAAACGAGTGGATGCAATTGGATCGCTTTACCGTCGATTAGTTTCGGGTGAAACGCTTGAATCGAAAGTTTGTGCAACGTCGGTGCACGGTTTAGCATAACCGGATAACCCTCAACGATCTCAGCAAGACACTCCCAAACTTCATTGGTTTTCTCTTCGATCATTTTTTTCGCCGCTTTAACGGTAGTTGCATACCCTTTATCTTCAAGTTTAGCGATCAAATGCGGTTTGAAAAGCTCCAATGCCATTTGTTTCGGCAATCCGCACTGATCCATTTGAAGGTTTGGTCCGACAACGATAACGGAACGTCCCGAGAAGTCAACACGTTTACCGAGAAGATTTTGACGGAAACGTCCTTGTTTCCCTTTAATAATCTCAGAAAGTGATTTAAGAGGACGTTTGTTTGCACCTTTAACAGCGTTCGCACGACGACCGTTATCAAACAATGCATCCACCGCTTCTTGCAACATACGTTTTTCATTACGTACGATAATTTCCGGCGCTTCAAGTTCGATAAGGCGTTTCAAACGCTGGTTACGGTTGATAACACGGCGATAGAGGTCATTGACATCCGATACCGCGAATTTTCCGCCATCCAAACTTACCAACGGACGAAGTTCAGGAGGTAGAACCGGCAATGCTGTAAGCATCATCCACGCAGGATTGTTACCTGAATTTAAAAATGATTCGATAACTTTCAAACGTTTAATGATGGTTTTACGTTTCGCTTCTGAGTTTGTCCCCGCTACTTCTTCCTTCAAAGAAGAGAAAAGATCGACGAGATCGAGTTCATCAAGCAATTCACGAACCGCTGATCCACCCATCTCTGCTGAAAAACCGCTCTCTCCGTAACGTTGTACCAACGTACGGTATTGCTCTTCATTCAATACGTCGTATTTAAGAACGGCAGAGGTTTGCTCGCCGTCATAATACGCTTCGCCGCCGTTTTTAACGATGTACGCTTCGTAGTACAATACGCGCTCAAGATCTTTCATCTTCACGCCCAAAAGCGTTCCGATACGGCTTGGAAGTGAGCTGACATACCAAATGTGCGCTACCGGGGTAACGAGATCGATGTGTCCCATACGGGTACGGCGAACTTTTGCCGAGGTTACTTCAACCCCACATTTTTCGCACACAACACCTTTGTAACGCATTTTTTTGTATTTTCCGCACAAACATTCGTAATCACGAACCGGTCCGAAAATTTTGGCACAAAACAATCCATCACGTTCCGGTTTAAGGGTACGATAATTGATAGTTTCTGGTTTTTTTACTTCACCATGGCTCCATGAGAGGATTCTCTCAGGAGAAGCCAAGCGAAATTGGATTTGTTTAATATCGACTGGGCGATTCTCTTCCGTTACGGCAACCGGTACTAATTTACTCATTGTCATCCACCTCGTCAAAAATCTCAATATCAAGCGCCAATGATTGGAGCTCTTTCGTTAATACGAACAGCGTTTCAGGGATACCGGATGGCGGTACACTTTCACCTTTCGTAATCGCTTTGTAAGCACGAACACGTCCGTCAACGTCATCCGATTTAATCGTTAACATCTCTTTAAGAACAGCAGAAGCACCATAAGCTTCTAGGGCCCATACTTCCATCTCACCGAAACGTTGTCCACCGAAGAGTGCTTTACCACCAACCGGTTGTTGAGTAACGAGAGAGTATGGTCCTGTTGAACGTGCATGCACTTTCTCATCAACCAAGTGATGAAGTTTAAGCATATACATGTAACCGACGTTAACACGCTCTTTCATCTGATCACCCGTTTTACCGTCGAACAATACCATTTTTCCATCAGTGTCAAGTTTTGCCAATTCAAAGAGTTTAGCAAACTCCGCTTCGGTAACCCCTTCGAAAATAGGGGTAGCAAATTTAACCCCTTTTGACCAATCTTGTGCATAGCCAAGGAGAGTTTGATCATCCATGTCACCAAGAACTTTAGCTGCATTCATAAGACCTGCAACATCAGCAAACGAAATCATTTTAGCGCGCAAGTCGCCGATAAACTCTTTTTGTTTTGCTTCGAAAATATCTTGAATTTGGAAACCAAGTTCTTTTCCGACCATACCAAGGTGCATCTCAAGGATTTGCCCGATGTTCATACGAGAAGGTACCCCGAGCGGGTTCAAACAAACGTCGACTGAGCGTCCGCTTGCCATGTACGGCATGTCAACCTGAGGAACGATCGTAGAGACGATACCTTTGTTCCCGTGACGTCCCGCCATTTTATCCCCGACTTTGAGTTTACGTTTGGTCGCAATATACACTTTTACGAATTTAACCACACCGTTTGGAAGGATGTCGTCTTTTTCCAAGATAGAGAGTTTCTCTTCGTGTTCGTCACGGAATTTTTTCTTCTCTTTTTGGAAGTGGTTTTTCGTTTGGTTGTATTTCTCTTGAATATCGTCGCTAAATGCTTTAACCACGTTATTCATTGCAAAACGGTTAACCTCTTTAAGATCGTCCGCTTTGACGTTTTCGCCCGCTTTGTACTCATTAGCATTGATACTTACATCACTGAGCAATGGGTGCTTTGTGAGCAAAGAAA
>NZ_MIBT01000015.1:0-44763 GCF_001829605.1 Sulfuricurvum sp. RIFCSPLOWO2_12_FULL_43_24
GTGGTCGGTGAGCTAACCAATACCGATAAAATCATGAACGACAGCTTCTGGATCGGACTTTATCCGGGGATGGGTGATGATGCAATTAGCTATATGATTGAAACAATTCGAAAGTTTGTAAATGTTAAAGCATCTTAATAACGTAACCTTGGTTGCCGTTGCTACGACTGAAGTCGAAGCAACGGCGAAAGCATTAGAATACAGTACTAAAAAAATGTCGTTCGAGAAGGTGCTGCTTTTTTCACATTATAATCCTTTAGCGGATAACACGATTTATGAGCATATTAAAATTGAGCCTTTCCAAAGTGTGGGTGAATGGGGTAAATTTGTCGTTTTTGATTTATATAAATTTATTACGACAGAGTATATTATTTTAGTTCATGCGGATGGTTTTATCGTTAATCCCGAGCAATGGGATGATGTATTTTTGCAATATGACTATATTGGGGCACCTTGGCCGTTGCCGAAAGACAGTTTTTCGTATCGCGATTACTTTGGAAATATTATTCGTGTTGGAAATAGTGTCTCCTTAAGAAGTTTGAATATATTAAAGCTTCCCGATCAGTTAGGATTGGATTGGAAAAGTGCCGATCATGGTTTTTTTCATGAAGATGGATTTTTGTGTGTACAAAATCGTCATATTTTTCAGCAGCAAGGTATTAAATACCCTCCACTAGAGGTGGCGTGCCGTTTCTCAAGAGAAAAGCCTATTGCCGAAAACAGAGGAATTGTTCCATTCGCATTTCACAAATGGGAAGGGGAAAATAGGTCTTATCCTCGCTTTAGTTCAAAGAGTTCGATACGTCATACCGTTAAAAAAGTCATTCGAAAAATCAGGAGTGTATTAGCATGAGTAAGATTATCGATACGTTTTTATTTTTTCAGGAATTGGATCTGTTGGAATTGCGTTTGGCATATTTGAATCCCTATATTGACCGTTTTGTTATCGTTGAGGCATGTCAAACATTCAGTGGTAAGCCAAAAGAATTTGTTTTTGAAGCAAATTTAAAACGGTTTGAAAAATATCTTGACAAAATTACATATATTCAAATCGCCGATTTTCATAGTGATTATAATTCTGTTATAGAGTTTCTTTCCAAAGAAGGTACTCCAAGCCATCTTAAAGTACGTGATATCCTTGAAAACCATCATCATTATAATAAGAAAGAGCTCAACTGGGTTCTGGACTCCTACCATCGCGAATGTATCCATTTAGCATTAGATCGGATTGCCGACAAGGAGGATATCGTAATTTTGTCGGATTTGGATGAAATCCCCTCGCTAACACTTTTTAGTAACCAGAACATACTAAAAGTAAGTGACCGTCCTTATGTATGTTGTCAGCACGAATTTCGCTATTTTCTTAATTTCTTCAAAGATTCGGCATGGCTTGGTACCATTGCAGGGAAACAAAAAGTGATGGGAAAACACTCTTTGAATATGTTGAGAATAGATTCTAAGCAAGTACGTGACATTGTGCATCCGGAAGCGCTTGCTGAATGCGGTTATCATTTTACAAGTTGCGGTGGTATTGAGGCAGTTCGGAAAAAAATCGAAAGTTGGGGACATCAGGAATTAAACAATAGTACGGTAATCAAAAATATCGAGAAAAATGTTATGTCAGGGCAAGATATCTTTTTTCGTGATATTGGGGCGACACTTGAAAAGATAGAAATTGATGATATGAGATATTATGACTCCGCAATGATCGATTTAATGATCCGTTATCCAGAGTTGATTGCAACACATCGGGTTGATGCACAGCCTACGAACGGTTTTTGGCAGCGCTTGATCATTAAGTGGCATAAAGTCAGATATAAACTTCGTATCATATTGTCGGCAAGTAAATAAGTGATGCAAAAAACGGATAGTTTTTTTATTATTTCAAATCATAACTTGGATCCTCGTCATTTATTGGATTATTGTAGTGACTATCTTATTTATGACCAGTCGCAGCAGGCTGAGTATAAAGAGATGCTCGTCGGGACGAAGTTTGTCAACGCACGACATACGGGGCATAATATTTCCGACTATTTTACATTTTTTATTCATCATTATGATAATTTACCTGAAACGATGATTTTAATAAAAGGTAATATCTTTCCTAGGCATTTATCTCAAGCTTTTTTTGAGAGAGTGTATACAAAAAAAACTTATACATTTTTATTTGAAGACAAGCATTGTCGGAACAGTCAATCGTACAGTCATTTTTTATTTTCTGAAAATCAATACCTTGAAATTAACAACTCGTGGTACGTCAAAGATTACCCTCATTGGTATTTCCAAAGTTTTAATGAATTACTCCAATTTTTTTATAAAGACCCTGTACTTCCCCGTTACAATCTTTTTGCACCGGGAGCATGCTATATTATCTCTAAGCAACAAATTCAGAACTATTCAGCGGAATTTTATAAAAATCTTTACAAAATCATGTGTTATACGGTTCCGGTAAACCCATTCCCCTCAGAAGCCCACCAAATTGAAAGGCTGTGTCATCTGATCTATAGTTCAACGTATGAAGTACAAGAGTATATGAACAGCGAAGAAGCTTTTGATAGGGCATTACGTCTACATTGTCGTAATCGTAAGATAGGGGCTAAGATTTTGCGCTCTTTTGATTGTGCGAAAATTCCTAATAGTGTTTTGATTATTGGGGTTCACGAATGGGATGAATTGAATGTATGGCAAGAACGTTATCCAAATGCCGAGATAGTTGGAGCGGGTATTTTACCGTTGTATGGTTATAAACTCGATTCTTTGTCTTATTTGTATGGGCCGATATCAGATTTGGAACGAAAGATAGATGAATTGAAAATTGGATTTGATTTAATAATTTATGAGGGCTATCATCTTAAACAAGAGAGTGATATACTTGGGGTTATTATAAAAAAATATCTTCATATCGCTGGTGTGTGTTTCGTTTCGGATATTTTAACGCTTCCTTATGTTTATATGCGTAAACTGGAAGCTTCTGCAACAGATTGTACCATTTCCTATAAAGTACAAAAGAATAATCGCGAGGAGAGATTATATCTTTTGAAAATCACAAAAAAGCGATTTTTATTTAAAAAACTTTTTATCCCTTTTTATAATGCTTTACAAAGAATAGCAAGTACGATTCACTGGGGTCGGTATAACGGAATAGAATATTTAAAACGAAAGTTACCGGTTTAAAAATGAGTCATAACCTATCTTCAGACCATAAAAATCTGCGTAAAAACATTGCGAGTTTATCCGCTTTGCAAATGATAAACTTTGCGGTGACTTTGCTTATCCTGCCTTATCTGGCACGGGTTCTAGGAGTAGCAGGGTGGGGAAGTATCGTATTTGTACAACTGGTTATAAATTATCTTTTATGGGTTACTAACTGGGGATTTTACCTTGGGGTGACGAGACGGGTTTCTGCTCGTCGGAATAATGAAAAAGTTCTGGCGGGGTTACTCTTTAATACTTTGGTGGCACAGTGGTTGTTGACTTTGGTCGTATTTTTTTTCATGGGAGCCATTCTTTTTATACTAGATATCCCGATGAGTCAAAAACTGATGTATATTGTAGCTTCCGGTTTGTTGATAGGCAACGCATTGACCCCGATTTGGTATCTTAACGGTCTGGAAAAGATTAGAGAAGCTGCCATGATCCAATTGTCGGCAAAACTGCTGGCTATTCCATTGATCTTTATTTTTGTGCATGAAAAAACTGACAGCTTGACATATTTGTTAATTAACACTTTATGCTCGATAGCGGTCGGTTCATTTGTGATGTATCAATTGTATCGACAAGGACACTTGAATTGGAAACCGTTGTCTTTTGTAAAGGTTTTGCGAGTGATCAAGGTTGATTATAGACTTTTTTTAGGAGCATTGTGGGCAAATTTGAACGGTTCGCTTATCCCGACGATATTAGGAATTGTAGGTGGCCCTGCGGCTTTAGGATACTATAATCTGGCTGAACGTGCAAAAAGCGCGGCGATTACGGTGTTGCAGCCGATTTCACAAGCTTTATTTCCTCGCATGTGTTATTTGTTTCAGCATGATCATAAAAGTGCGCACCGCTTATTGAAGCGATCAGCTATGATTTTATTGGGATTATCGGGGATTGTTAGTATTGTTTTATTCGTTTTTGCGGCAGATGTTTTGAGATTGTTAGGTGGAGATGAGTTCATCGAAGGCGAGCACGTTTTGCAATGGATGGCTTTTACGACGTTTTTTACGACTGCATCTGCATTTATGACACATCAGATCTTGATTCCGGCAGGACGTTCCAACAGTTATAATTATGCAATGTTTATGACGTTGGCCCTCAATGCTATTTTGGTGATGCCGATCATTTCAGCTTATGGTGCATTAGGGGCGGCGATCGTTTTATTTGTAACGGAATTGTTTATGCTAGGGTATTTGTTTTTTCATGTGCAGAAATATAAATTACATAGAGAAAATCTTAATTTTGCGGGAGTAAACCGACAATGATCATAGCAGCGCGGTTTTATGAAGGGCAAGGGCTAGGAAATCAGCTTTGGGTACATGCCGTTGGACGAAGTATTGCTGAGTACTTGGAAGTACCTTTTGTACAACTAAATATGGATAAATTCAAAGGTAAGGATTTTTTGGAAATCGATGAAGTTGTTCTCTTCTCGGAAAATGAACAAGTATCGTTTGATGAGTTGTCTGAACTTCCCGTATTTCATGAAACTCGCTATTATGATCCGGACTTGAAAGTTGTTTCATCTGATTTTGATGAGCGTGTAACGCATCTGACAAGCAGTGTTGAGTTGGAAGGATTCTTTCAAAGCGAGCGCTATTTTTTTGGTGATATGGATCGACTGAACCGATACTTTCGTTTAACGGATCAATGGAAAACGAGTGTAAATATTCCGGATGATACCTGTATTCTCAACATTCGCGGAGGAGAATATAAACGGCATAAAAATCTTATTCTACCGTTGGAATATTGGAATCATGCCATCCGTAATATTCGGGAAAACACTGCGGTTAACCGATTCTTAATCGTGACTGACGATGTCGCATACGCTAAGGCACTTTTTCCTGAGTATGATATTTTGCAAGGAGGAGTCGGAGAATGTTATGCCGCACTTTATAACGCCAAGGCAATTGTATTGTCAAATTCGAGTTTTGGATATTTCCCTACAAAAACGAATCCGAATAAACCTTATGTGATTGCTCCTCGGTATTGGGCACGATTTAATAATGCTTATCAGCGTTGGGCTTCTCCAGCCAATTTGTATCAAGATTGGTTATGGCAAGATTATGAAGGACGTTTGGGAACGTATGATGAGATGCGGGTAACATACAACCGAACAATAGAGTATTATAAGAATAATTATTTTATCTCTACTTCTCCGGAAGTCGTTTATCCAAAACCACTTTCACGTTTTCTTTCTCAAAGAAAAAAACAACAAATTAAAAAAATCCTTTCGCGATTATTTCCGATGAAGTTTGGATAAGGAAAAGTTGATGACAAATATAAAGCGCGACTCTTTTACTGGGTTCATATTTGGATTTTTGTTGTTAATTGCTCAGGTTAATTTAACCTTTGGAATGTTACTTCTTCTCTTTGGAACACTTTTTTATTATTATCGCTATTTTACTGTAAATTTTACTTTGATAGATATTACTATTGCTTTAGTGATTAAAATTTTTTGGATTGTTTTTATTTGGGTATTCTTTAAATCTAGTTCAGTCTTTCTGCTCGCCCAAACATTAGTTGTAGATTTGATGTTGTTAAGTATGCTTTTCATGAAAATTAATGAGGACTTTTTAAAGAACTTTTCAAAGCCTCTTGTTTTATTGTTGTTGATAGATTTTGTTTTCAATTTATCTATATATATTTTTGGGGCAGATTTTTTTGGTAGAGGTGGAGCTTTAAGACCAGGAGATATTATTCCAAGGGTTGGCGGGGTATTTGGTCATCCTTTTTATTCTGTAAATATTGCTTTAATAGGTATTTTTTGTGGTTTTATTCTTAAAAATAGATATATAGCTTTTATAGGATTGACAAATTTTTTAATGAACGGTACTTTTAGAAGTCTACTTACTGTAATTCTTCTTTTTATTTTCATTTATGCAATAAAAATGAAAATGAAATTAAAGTATCTTATCATAGGTTCTATTTTATTCGCTGCAACTGTTTTTATACTTACAATCTATTCAGCAGGTGGTGATGAATATGGTGGTAATACATTACGGGTATTTGCTTGGATTAATGCTATTGATCATATTTTGCAAAATCCTTGGATGGGAACACATACATTTTCAACAGCACCATTGGACGATATGAGTATGGATGTGATAGAGGAACATGGCATTGCTGAATCAGCATATTTACAATATGCACTTGATTATGGAATCCCTGCCATGATTTTACACTTTTATATAATATTTAGATTATTACATAGTAATTATAAAAGGTATTTTTGTTCAAAAACAAATAATATTTATAAATATTTGGCATTATTATTCGCTGGTGTGATATTTGCTGATACCTTTTATGGTAGTTTGTTTGGCTCTGTATTAACTACTTATTTTGCGGGTATCTTACTCGTTGCTTATCAAGATAAAAATGAAACTAGTTATGATTCTAAGAAAGTGTAATTTCTTTTTGTTCAGGTTTAATGATCCATAATCAATAAATTGAGTGGTACAGTTAAACTGTGCTCAAAATATGATAAAATAATACAATTTTTAATACTAATTTTGAAACAATATAATTTTTTTGGTGGGTTACTCTTTGGAACAAAAAATCAATAAACCTAAGTCCTGTATTATCACTGTCAATTATTTTGCGTCCGAATTATTGGGCAATATTACGGCATTGGCTGAAAAATATGGATTTGATCTTATTATTGTTGATAACTCATGCAATGCGGATGAATCCGAAGCACTTAAAAATATACATGGCATAGTCGTTACGAATAGCGATAACGTTGGATTCGGCACAGGATGCCATATCGGTATTGAAGAAGCAAAGCGTCATAGCGAATACGAGAATTTTTTATTTGTGAATCCCGATATTACTGAGATAGATTTTTCGAAAATAGCTGAGGCACTGGAAGCGTTTGGACGTGATCATAATGCGGCATATTTTCAACCGCTCATTCTCGATAATCGAGGTGAGGAGAGTATTCTCGGAATCCGGGCAACTAGTGATGCGAGAGTGGTTTTATTGTATACGTTTATCAAAAAGATTTTTACCTCATTGGAATATTATGTTCTTCATGCGAAAGAATTGAGTAAGAATACAACAAATATCTATATCCCATCGGGAGCTTTTTTTATTGTAAAAGCTAATGTCTTTGATCGTATAGGAGGATTCCCGAGGGATACTTTTTTATATTTTGAAGAGTGGCTTTTTGCCGCTAGGGTAAAAAAACTGGGAATGTACGGTTATATTGATCCTTCATTACGGGTTCATCATGAGATCGGTTATTCCACCGGTTTACAGTATGGTGCCGGAAGTGCAAAAATGTTGCGTTATCGGCATGACGCATTTTTGACTGCTGCTGTAATTATTTTATCAAATACCGTAATCGCTCTAGCGGCCAAAGGGGTAATATGGCTCGATTACGGAGTTCGGTCGCTGATTTTGAATCTAAAAAGGGGGAGACAATGATGCTGACATTGCGTGGAGGGCTGGGTAATCAGATAATCCAAATCGCCTATATGCTACGACAATCCTCCTCTCCGGTTATAAACACTTATGCCGTACGGTTGCGTTCGCAGTTGAAAGATTTATCCGATATCCTGTATACCCATAATGCAGCGGTACATTATCTGTTTGGTTTGATTCGCAAAGGTGTATCGTTTGTGCGCGGACGGGCGACGGATATACGGATCGGCGGAGTTCATGACGGCTATTTTCAATACGGTGACATTACTGAGCTGATTCCGGAGAGTCTTGCGTCACATTTGACGGGACAGATTATGCTCGATCCGATGATCGGAGAAAAAATCGACATCGCCGTTCATATTCGCGGCGGAGATTATTTTACCCAAAGCGCGAGTAACATTTATGCGATATGTACGGCGGATTATTATGTGCGGGCGTTGGAACTGTGTCGGAAACGCTTGGGTAAAGAGACGCTTAACGTCTATATTGTGACCAATGATCGTGAGTATGCCAAATCACTTTTGGCTCCGTTAGAGATGAATTCGGGATTTCGCTTTATTGAATATCAGGGAGATGAATGGGGTGATTTTTCGTTGATTTATCGGGCGGATGCGGCGATTATCCCAAACAGTACGTTTTCGATGACGGCTCGGATGCTGCGTGCCGATGGTATGACTTTTGCACCTAAACAATGGTTTTTGGAATCATCGCATCTTACGGCGCCCTATTGTCGTCAATTCACCTATTTGGATATTGAATGAATTTCTCAGTTTTAATCTCTATCTATCATAAAGAACGACCGGAATATTTTCACAGAGCGATGCAAAGTATCTGGGATGAGCAGATGCATAAACCCGATGAAATCGTTTTGGTGCTGGATGGACCGCTAAACGAAATACTTGATCATGCTATTGATATGTGGAAAACTAAGCTCAACGAAGTATTGACAATCGTACCGTTGGAAAAAAATGTCGGGTTGGGGGAGGCTTTGAACATCGGATTGGCGCACTGCCGATACGATGTTGTTGCGCGAATGGATACAGACGATATTGCGATGCCGCATCGTTTCGCTCTTCAGCGGCAGATGTTCGAGTCTGAAGAGATCGATATTTGCGGTAGTTGGATTAGTGAATTTGATACGGATGAGGCAGTGACGGTATCGATACGCAAGGTTCCGGCCCATCATAATGAGATTGCCCGATTTGCTAAATATCGTAATCCGCTGAATCATCCCTCTGTCATGTATCGGAAAAGTGTTGTCGAACTAGCTGGTAATTATCGGGATATGGCAGGCTTTGAAGATTATTATTTGTGGGTGCGAATACTGATGCATGGTGGACGTTTTGTAAATATTCAAGAACCGCTTGTGCATATGCGAGCCGGATATGGACAGCTTGAACGTCGCAGTGGAAGAGAATATGCGCGCCATGAATATGCGTTTCTTCGAACGCTTCGGACTTCTGGATTTCTATCCGGATATGAATGGGTGAGAAACGTTATGCTCCGTATCCCCGCGCGAGTGGTTCCGAACCGTTTGTTAAAAACGATTTATAAACGATTGAGAGATATGTCAAAACATTAGGATTTAATTCGATTAAGTTTAATTATATTATTATATGGAGATCATCTCTATTTTAGGATTATGTTAAGATGATAATTTTAGGTGAAAAATATACCTTTTCAGATTTTGAAATGAGGTTACTTGAAAAAAGGTTTTCTCATGTGGTTAGGGAACCGTATATGGAGGAATCGTTAGATGAGATGTCAGATAGGTTGGAACCGTATTTAAGCACATCTTTTCACCGTCTTATCGTCTATAATATTCATTGCACCGATGTTGAACATATAAATCGGTTGCAGACTCGATTAAAATGTAGAGATTTATCGGACCCCCCCCAGGTGATGAGAGTTGAGCAATTTTTGGAAAAATATCTCCAAAAATGCTATATTCCGGAAAATTATAGTGAGGCAGATATTTTAAAAGATATCAAACCGTTTACAAAATGGCAGTATTTTCAAAAACGTTTAATCGATTATTTTGGAGTGTTTTGGCTCTTCTTTTTTAGTTGGCCCGTTTTACTCTATTGTCGACAAAGGATTAAAAAAGAGTCCATGGGAACCTCTATGTTTAAACAGCATCGAATAGGGTTGGGTAATCGAGAGTTTAAATGCATTAAATTCCGTTCGATGCGGCTGGATGCGGAAGCTGACGGAGCAAAGTTTGCCAGTGAAAATGACCCTCGTACCTTTAGATGGGGTGAAATCATGCGTAAAACTAGATTTGATGAGCTGCCTCAAATGCTTAATATTCTTAAGTCGGAAATGCATTTGATTGGTCCGAGACCGGAACGAAAGATTTGGATCGAAGAGTTTGAGAAAATCATCCCACATTATTCTAAACGGCATTTTGTTCGACCGGGAGTGACAGGATGGGCGCAGGTGATGTATCCCTATGGTGCTAATGCTGAGGATGCCCGCCAAAAACTGATGTATGATTTGTATTATATCAAATACTGGAGCATGGCTTTGGAACTTAAAATCGTTTGGATGACGGCATTGACTGTTATCCGTAAAAAAGGGATATAGTAAAATACAATGGGGTTGAAAACATTAGGATTACTTATGGTATGGGCAGTGTATGTACACGCAAATGCGTTTGACCCAATCTTCGAAAAAGCGGGGCGTGATTTCGGTATCGAACCCTCGCTCCTTAAACGGATCGCAACGATCGAAAGCTCTCTCAACCCTAATGCTATCAATCGTAATAAAAACGGTACGGTCGATATCGGTTTGATGCAGATCAACACGATTCATCTCAAACGTCTCTCAAAAATCGGAGTGACTGAATCCCTCCTGCACGATCCTGAAGTTAACATCTATGTCGCCGCGTTGCTCCTAAGTTCACATATACGCAAAGGAGGATATAATCTTGAGACTATCGGACGGTATCATTCGGCGAATCCAATCTATAAACACCTGTGGCTCAAACGTCTGAGTATGGCAACGATACCGAAAGGGAAAACCAATATGAGCACCGCATCGGCGGATGATCCGCGAAGCCGTTTCGTTCAACAGCAGTTGATGCACCGTACCGATGAAAAAATTGCATTGGGGCTCGATCCCAAACAAGCGTGGCGGGAAGCCAAAGCAGAGGTTGAGAGGATGATGGGATATGACAATACAATCTGAGGGTAAAAACGGAGGTAGCATGAATTTTAAATTAGGTCTGATGAAGCTAGCGGCAATCATTTTTATGGTGATCGGTATCTCGCTGATAGCAGCGGAAAAAGAACAGATAATCGAAGCGATCAAAGCAAATCCAAAGTTACTTGAATCACCTGAGGCTAAGAGTTATTTAGAAAAAAAAGAGTCCGCCGCCTCCAATGTGACGACCACCGTTCAAGTCAAACCGGTCAATCTCGTCGATACTAATGAGAGCAATACGACTCAGCCGAATAGGATTAATGTTCAAGAAATCAAAGAACAGCAGGAACAACAAGCATTACGCTCTTTTGCACGCTCTCCGCTGACAGTGGAGAAAAGTGACGAGTATATGAAGCGCATGGTTGCTTTGCAGCTTAAAAATTCGGCATCGCCTGTATCGCTAAAGCGGTATGGATTGGAGTTTTTTGCAAACAAAAACGGTCTCGATCTGGCATCGCTTCCGGTTCCGGAAAATTATAAAATTGTCCCAAAAGATATTCTTTCGGTGATTTTGTACGGTCCAAAAAGTGACAATATGAGTTTAAATGTCGATAAAGACGGCTCGGTCATTATCCCATCGTTTGGTCCTTTGCATGTAGCGGGGTTGTCGTTCGGTGAAGCCAAAAAGGTCATTGCCGATGCGCTGATGGCGGCATTTCCAAATATTGGAGTGACGGTTAATATTACCCAGTTTTCGACTATTCAAGTGACATTGGCAGGCGAAGTAGCCACGCCTGGGCTCTATAATGTCAGTTCGTTTTCGACAGTTAAAGAAGCATTGATCGCAGCGGGCGGCTTGTCTGAAAACGGTTCGATGCGTGCGGTTCAAATCAGACGAGGCGGTCGTACGATCGCTACTGTCGATTTGTATCGTATTATCCGTGGCAACGGCAGCAGCGATACGCTCTTAAAGGCAGGCGATGTGATCGTCGTACCGGTGGTGGAGAAATCGGTCGTGATAGAGGGTGAAATAAAACGCCCTGCGATTTATGAGGCAAAAGAGGGAGAATCGGTCGGAGAACTCATCGGTTATGCAGGAGGGCTTAAAGCTTCGGCTAACAAAAACGATATTCGAATCACTCGATACGATAATCACGAAAAAGTGACCATCATTTCCGTTAGCCATACGGATTCTTACAAAAAAAGTGCTATGGATCAAGATAAAGTGTATGTGTACGGGGTAAATACCGGCAATCTTCGCGGTATTACCTTGTACGGGAATATCATTAAACCGGGTTTTTGGCCGTTACCCAAAGAGGGGATGGGCATCGGAGAATTTTTTAAACGGGAAATCGAACAACAGGGGTTACGTGGAGTATTTTTGGAGCAGACTTATTTCGATTACGCGATTATCAAACGGATGAACCGTAATCTCAAAGAGGAATTGATTGGTTTTTCTCTCTCCAAAGCGCTGAACGGGGAGGAAAAAGTGGTGCTACATAGCCGAGATGAGCTTTATATCCTGAACACGGCATCGGTTGAGTCTGCCCCGATCGTCAAAATTTCCGGAGAGTGTGTCACCCGTCCGGGAGAATATCGCTATTTTGAGAAAATGACGCTTGAGTCATTACTTAACACGGCTGGGAGTAATTGTCTGATCGATCCGAGAAACATTACAGTCATTTCACGTGATGCGGTCACATTCCGTCCCAAAGTCCGCGTCGTCGATACGACCACTGAAAAGGGAGTGGTACTCAGTAAAAATGATGAAATCAAAGTGATGGGATATTATACCAGTAACCCTATCAGCGAAGCGATCATCAACGGAGAAGTATACAAACCAGGCAGCTATCCAATCGGCGATACCGATTTTTTGTTGCGCGATTTGGTAATGGTAGCCGGAGGGATCACCGACAAAGCGAGTATGGACAAAGTCGAAATCGTCAGTTATGAGGTAGAAAACGGTGAACGTATCCGTCGTGTTCGAAACCTCTCTTTGATCGAGGCGCTTGCATCGGATAATTACATTATCAAACCTTACGACGAAGTAAATATCTTTAAGGTTCCTCGATGGAATGAACGTCGAGTCGTTAAAATCGTCGGTAAAGTTAAATATCCGGGTGAATACGCGATCGAAGACGGTGACATGCTTGCCGACGTGCTCGAACGTGCCGGAGGATTTAGCCCAAGCGCTTATGTGGGCGGTGCGGTGTTTACACGTGAAGAGCTGAAAAAACGCCAGTCCGATGGGATGGAACGCCAAATCAAAGAGTTGGAACAGCGCATTTTGTTCGCTGCTTCTCAGCCAACCGAAGCAGGTCAGAATTCGGCGGATAAAGCACAGTTGATCAATCTCCTCTCCACTCTCAAAGAGGAGGTTAAGAAAACGACGTTTGTGGGACGTTTGGCAATCAGCCTTGATACCGACTTGGTACGCTTGAAAAAAAGCGATGGGAATATCCTCCTCAAAGACGGTGATACCCTTTATGTTCCTGAGCGCGAGGATAGCGTCGTTGTCCAAGGCGAGGTGCTAAATCCTAACGCATTGGTTTACAACCCCTCTTATAGCATCGAAAATTATATCGAACGTGCCGGCGGACTCAAAAACAGTGCGGATAGCAACAATATATTTGTCGTACATGCAAACGGAGAGGCCGAGGGGATAAAATCCAGCTATCTCTTCGGCAGTATGACGCAGGTGGGGCCAGGAGATTTGATCGTCGTTCCGATGGAGATCGCAACCGTCAGCCGGATGCAGTTTGCTAAAGACGTTACGTCGATTCTCTATCAGCTAGCCGTATCGGTGGCGGCGCTCAATACGATTGGAGCATTATGATGCAGAGCGAAAGATTGACGCATCATGAAGACGAAATCGATCTGCGCGAGCTGATGCGTACCGTAAGCAAACACAAGGGCAAGCTCTCTCTTTTTTTGTTGCTGGCGGTAGTTTTGAGTGTAGGGTGGGGGTTGTCCAAACCTAATATGTACCGTTCGCAGGCGGTAATGATCCCGCAAGAACAATCCAAAACCTCTTCCCTCGGCGGATTAGGAGCGTTGGCGGGTATGGCGGGTGTCGATATCGGCGGAGGGGAGATGTCTGCCGATCAAGGATATCAGCTCTATCTCGATGATTATAGCTGGATGAGGGAGTTTTTAGTCGCATCGGGGTTATTTGAACGTCTCATCAGTACCGATATTGATAAAAATTACCATTTTGCGCTAGGGTACGATGGGTTCTATCGGATGTTCAAAGTCTCAGAAGAGAGATCACTCAAAGAGTTAACGCCGCAAGAACGTGAAAAGATGCTCTTTAACGCATATTTGAGTTTTAAAGGGAAATTAACCATTTCTAGCGATAAAAAAACCTCTCTGATCACGGTAGCTTATCACGACCCAGACGCTATTTTGGCGCGAGATGCGGTAAAACTTTTTTTGACGTACGCATCGGAATCCCTTCGTAAAAGTGAACTTTCCGATATCGATAAAAAAATCCGCTATTATGAGGAAGAACTCCAAAAAAACAGTGATCTTGCGCTCAAAACACAGCTCTCGCAGCTCATGTCGGGATTGATCCAAAAAAAGGTACTGGCTTACTCCAGCGAACTTTATAACGTAAAAATGATAACGGCCCCGTCGATAGCGTATGAACGGGATAAAGAAGGACCGAAACGGGGGTTTATTGTTGTTGTCACTATGCTGGCATCATTGGTTGTCGGTATTTTCGGTATTTTTCTGCTTGAATTTTTTCGACGTGATGATAAGGCGGCAGTGTGAGAGGATGGTGGTGCATCGCATGTTTGTGCGTCGCATTAAATGCTGAAATTGTGATTCCGCTGAATCAGGTGCATACCGATTTCTCTGCACAAAACAGTGGTAAAACGGGTTTGATTGAAACACCGAACGCGCGTGTTATGAACGATTGGCGTGTTCGTCCTCACTATTTTTACAGCGATCCATTTCTCTATTACGGCGTTTTGATCGCGCCGCTTCCCAGGCTTGAACTGAATCTGCGTATGACACAGGTACGGGGTGTCCCCGGTTTCGGAGATTCAGCGGGATATGGGGACTATAAAGACAAAGCGATCGATTTTAAATTTCTCCTTGCTAAAGAGGATCGGATTTTACCGGCGATAGCGGTAGGTTTTGACGATATTCAAGGGACAGGGCTATACTCCTCCAAATATCTAGTCGCATCCAAACGTTTCGGATGGATAGATATGAGCGGTGGGTATGCACTGGGACGATTGGGAGGAGAAGACCTTAGTCGGTACGGAGCCAACTACAGTAGTGACCGAGGAATCGATTTTCTAACCAGTACCGAGATACGCGGGGGAGGATGGTTCGGAGGATTAGAGGCCCATTTCACTCCCGATCTCTCCCTAAAAGCCGAATATTCCCCCATCAACTATCATTACGATTTTATCAATCCGTTTACCCAAAACAAATCACCAATGCCGAAAACCTCGATCAATATTGGACTTAGTTATAAACTCTCCGATAAAGTTACTTTGGCTGCCAATTATGAGCGTGGAACAAGTTATGGATTGGGATTCAACATAACGATTCCTTTTGATGAAGAGGGGCTTTATCTTCATCAAAGTGACTCTCGTTGGAGAGCTAAAGAGGGAACTCCGGAACGTTTCAGCCATTATGATGATCAAAATCTCAGTATTATTTTAGCCGATGAGATTGCAGCTGAGAAATATTCGAATGTCGATGTCGCTGTCTATAAAAACAAAATTTGGGCGGGGCTTGAAAACCCTAAATATAACTCTTCGATGAAAGCTTTGGGTCGTGCCGCAGATATTTTAGACGAAGTGGCACCCGATCGGTTTGATCGGTTTTATCTCGCTCTCAAACAGACCGACCTTGAGTATTCCGTATTGACAGTCAACCGCGATGAGATCAAACAAATCAAATCTAATCCTACCCCCCCGATTCCTCCGCATGCTATCGAGTATTCATCTGATGTGGAAAAAAGTTATGAAGAATTTAGTGAGGGGAAAGAGCTTTTTAAATCTCCAACAGTCGGAAGTAAAAATTTTGCATGGCTTTTTAAACCTTCGCTTGAAACGTATCTCAATGACAAAGACAACCCTTTGACCTATAAACTATCGGTATTGGGGGGAGCAAGATACCAAGCGTTACCGGGTGGATATATGTTTGGACGGTTGATGTTTCCCCTCTATAACACAACCGATGAGATAACATTGAAGGCTTTGGAACCCGCAGCATCAGCAACGCGTACCGACAGTCTCAAATATATTCAGTACAACGGCGTTCAATTATACGATTTGGCATTCGATCAGGTTGTAAAATTGCCGCTTGGGATTTACGGCAGAGCGGAAGTAGGCTATTTTGAACCGGCATACGGAGGGATCGGTCTGGAGTGTTATCGTCCGTTTGATGGGGGACGTTTTGGGATCGGTCTTGAGTATCAAAGGGTAAAAAAACGCCAGATAGAGGATATGTTCGGTTTCGAAGATACCCGTTTCGACGGGAAATTTATTAACCTTTATGCTAATCTCTTCCCTAAACTAGGGATAAAAACGACTGCAAAAATCGGAGAGTTTTTTGCGGGGGATCGCGGTGTGAGCTGGACGGTGATGCGTGAATACAAAGATTTTACGATCGGTGTGTTTATTACTAAAACAACGACCGATATGTTTGTTTCTGCTGAAAATCGTGGCTATATGGATAAGGGGATATTTTTGAGCATACCGTTTTCGACCGTTACGGATCGAAAAGTGAAGGGGGCACTTCATTACGGTTTGAAACCGTGGAGTAGAGATGTCGCCCAATACGCCAATCAATTCAACTCATTGGTGGGATTGGATCCCGCAAATATTTTTGAAATGAATACGGATCGTGAATCGTTTAAGAAATAAATTCTTTTTTGTGAGATAAAATACATTAAGTATCGAAAAATTGACAAATAAAGGGGATAATCAGATGAAAAAAATCATCTCAGTTGCTTTGGTTTTAGGGTTACTATCATCACAGATGATGGCTGCAGGTGCGGCTGGTGGTTCTGTGGCTGGTGGTTCTGTTGCTGGTGGTTCTGTGGCTGGTGGTTCTGTTGCTGGTGGTTCTGTTGCTGGTGGTTCTGTGGCTGGTGGTTCTGTGGCTGGTGGTTCTGTGGCTGGTGGTTCTGTGGCTGGTGGTGCGGTAGGAATGGGTGCCATAGTGTCCGGTGTGGTTGCTGCGGGAGTAGCTACTGCAGCAATAGCTTCGTCGAATAATTCGAATACGACTGCTTCCCACTCGACAACATCTCACCACTAAAATAAAGGTAACCGCTGTTTAGCGGCTATCTCCGTTTCCTCACTTTTCAGATAAAAATCGTAATGATCCCACCATTTTAAACAAAGCTTAAATGTAAGTTGGCTATAATTCGCCACTTTTTGTAGACTTGTAAGTAAGGAACGCTAATGTACGCAATTATCAAAAACGGCGGAAAACAGTATAAAGTTCAAGAGGGTGATATCCTTTTGTTCGATAAAATGGGACTTGATCCTAAAACCACCGTCGAAATCAAAGAAGTTCTTGCCGTTAATAACGGTGAACTTAAAACCGGTACTCCATTCGTAGAGGGTGCTGTTGTTACTGCTGAGGTTATAAATGAAGGTCGTGACCGTAAAGTCGTGATCTACAAAAAACGTCGTCGTAAAGACAGTAAATTGAAACGTGGTTTCAGACGAGATCACACACGCGTTCGCATCGTTAAGATCGCTGCGTAATTATTTAAAAGTAGGAGGACAGCATGGCTCATAAGAAAGGTCAGGGTAGTACACAGAATAACCGCGACTCAGCGGGACGTAGACTCGGTGTCAAAAAATACGGTGGTGAATTCGTAAGAGCGGGTAACATCGTTATCCGTCAACGCGGAACAAAAGTTCACCCAGGTAAAAACATGGGAATGGGTAAAGACCATACTTTGTATGCTTTGGTTGACGGTGTCGTTGCGTTCGAACGTAAAGACAAAAAACGTAAACAAGTCTCTATCATTCCTGCCGCTTAATTTTCACTTACATCGGGCTATCGCCCGATTTTGAATCCATTTCCAAAATTATCTTTTTAATTGTGTACTTTGTTGATGAAGTATAGTGTTAAGCAAATAATAGTTGTCTCATCAGAGGCAAATGTTCAAAACAACTTTAAGGACATTCATGTTTAGTGATAGTGTAGAAATTACCGTCTCATCCGGAAAAGGGGGAGCAGGGTGTGTTGCTTTCAGACGGGAGAAATATGTCCTTCAAGGTGGTCCGAACGGTGGTGACGGCGGTCGAGGCGGCGATGTCTATTTTAAAGTGGATAACAATACCCATACTTTAGCCCATTTTCAGGGGAATAAAAACCTCAAAGCCGATAAAGGTCAACCTGGTGCAGGCTCCAATATGGCGGGTAAAGCAGGTAAACGTCTCATTGTCGTTGTCCCTCCGGGAACGCAAGTTGTGGATGCCGAAACAGGCGATATTTTACTGGATCTATTGGAAGACGGTAAAGAAGTTCTCTTTTTAGAAGGGGGACGCGGAGGTCTTGGAAACGTCCACTTTAAATCCTCAACCAACCAAAAACCGATGTACGCTCAACCGGGAGAACCTGCGGTTACTCGTGTCGTGCGACTTGATTTGAAATTGATCGCCGATGTCGGACTCGTTGGATTTCCAAATGTTGGTAAATCAACATTGATCTCTACCGTTTCGAATGCACGTCCCGAAGTAGCAAACTATGAGTTTACAACATTGACTCCGAAACTTGGACAAATCAATATCGGTGAGTTTGATTCGTATATTATGGCAGACATTCCGGGAATTATCGGTGGCGCATCAGAAGGGAAAGGGCTTGGGCTTAAATTCCTTCGCCATATTGAGCGTACGAAAACATTGCTATTTATGATCGACTTAGCATCGTATCATGAACTTGAATATCAGTATGAAACTCTCAAGCAAGAGCTAGAAAAATTCTCACCTCTTTTAGCCGAGCGTAATTTCGCCATTGCTTTGACACGTGCCGATGCGATGAGTCCTGAAGAAGCGATAGAAAAAACGAATGCATTTTTGAAATTGGTCAATCTTGATCCCGTTAAAAAAAGCCGATTTGCCTTTAGCGAAGAGTATCCGGTCTATGAG
This sequence comes from Sulfuricurvum sp. RIFCSPLOWO2_12_FULL_43_24, assembly GCF_001829605.1. NCBI lineage: Bacteria > Pseudomonadati > Campylobacterota > Epsilonproteobacteria > Campylobacterales > Sulfurimonadaceae > Sulfuricurvum > Sulfuricurvum sp. RIFCSPLOWO2_12_FULL_43_24. The sequence continues at coordinate 18,900 of NZ_MIBT01000015.1, forward strand.
CAAGCCGATTTTGATAAAGCATTTTATGAGCGGTCTAAACCGGCATTTATCGCACCGATTTCATCAGCAATCAATCTTAATATCAAACCATTAACGTATGCACTTTATCAAATGGTCGTAACGGAGCGCGCATGAAGCGGATCGTCGTCAAAGTCGGCAGCGCTGTTTTAAGCGACCATGAGCGTATTGCAAAAGACCGGATGCAGAATTTGGTCAATTTTATTGCGGAGCTCAAAAAAAATTATGAAGTGATTTTAGTCTCATCGGGTGCTGTTGCAGCGGGATATACCGAGCTTAAACTCGATAAAAAAATATTGGCCAATAAACAAGCTCTCGCTTCCATCGGTCAGCCGATCCTGATGAATAAGTATCGTAAAATGTTTGAGCATCATAATATTCTCTCCTCTCAAGTTCTGGTAACGGCTGCTAACTTTAATACCGCCGAAGAGTCCCAAAAAGCCAAAGATACCATTGAAACTCTTCTCAAACATGATGTTGTCCCGATTATCAACGAAAACGATGCCACGGCAACGGAAGAGTTGATTTTGGGGGATAACGATCAGCTCTCAGCCTATGCGGCATACCATTTCGGAGCAGAACTTTTGGTGATTTTATCGGATATCGATGCGTATTATGATAAAGATCCACGTAGTCATGATGATGCGAAAGTTCGTACTCGAATTGAGAATATTACTCCTGAAGAACTTTCTTTGGAAGTGACTCCGAATCATAATTTTGCGACGGGAGGGATCGTGACGAAACTCAAAGCGGCCGATTTTCTCCTCAAACGTGGTGGAGCGATGTTTTTAGCCAGCGGATTTGATCTTAGCGATGCAAAAAGTTTTTTGATCGAAAGTTCACATCGCGGAGGCAGTTTTTTTAAAGCTGTAGAGACACTTTAATGACCCGTATTATTTTTATGGGGACACCTGATTATGCGGCATCTATTTTAGAGGCATTGATTGCGGCGGACGATATTGAGGTTGTTTCGGTTTACACTCAACCCGATAAACCGGTAGGCCGAAAAGCTATTTTGACCCCTCCCATTGTAAAAGTAATAGCGGAAAAAGGTAATATTCCCGTGATTCAGCCTACTCGCTTACGAGATGAAGCCGTGGTAAACGGGTTATTAGAAACTTCGTGCGATATGATTATTGTTGCGGCGTATGGACAGATTCTCCCTAAAGCGATTTTGGATCATGCACCGTGTGTCAATCTCCATGCCTCTATCCTTCCGCAATACCGTGGAGCCAGCCCGATTCAGCAAAGTTTGCTGAACAACGATCCCCAAAGCGGCGTGAGTGCAATGTGGATGGATGAAGGGCTTGATACCGGAGCCATTATAAAAATTGAAACACTCTCTATCGGTGCAGATGAAATGGTCTCCTCTTTGTACGATCGACTAACAAATACTGCAGTGAAACTTACCCTTGATGTCATTCGACATTGGGACCGGAAAAGTGCGCTCAAGCAAAACGATGCTGAGGCCACCCACTGTAAGAAAATACTTAAATCAGACGGGTTAATCGATTTTTCCGATGCGCGGGAGATTTATAATCGCTATCGGGCTTTTACTCCATGGCCGGGGATATTTATCGAATCTGGGCTCAAGATTAAAACGATACGGTTGGAAGAAGCAGAAAGTTACGGAGATGCAGGGATAATCACCCAGATTGACAAAGAGAGTATCGTAGTACAATGTAGAAAAGGTTCGCTTCGCATTCTAAGTGTTCAAGCTCCTTCAAAACAAGAAACATCAGTCGTTGATTATCTCAACGGAAAACGGATAGGGTGTGGATATCCACTGGTTTGAGTCGCTTGATTCGACTCAAAGCTATCTCATTGAAGAACTTAAACTCTCCAGACTTCACGCTCCCATCTGCATCGGTGCATCGCTTCAAACAAGTGGAAAGGGTTCACGCGGCAATAACTGGGTAGGAGAAGAGGGAAATCTTTTTATTTCGGTTGCTATTGAACGTTCCATGCTTCCTCATGATTTAAAACTTGAATCTTCATCCATCTATTTGGCTTTTTTGATGAAACAACTTTTGAATACATTGGGTTCAACACTATGGCTGAAATGGCCGAATGACTTTTATCTCGGAAACAAAAAAGTTGGTGGTGTTATTACCAACTTAGTGGAAGAAACGCTGGTGTGCGGGATTGGGATAAATCTGATTTCTGCACCGGAAGATTTTGAAAAAATCGATATTGCCATCTCACCATATGATTTAACAAAAGCTTATAGTGAGTTGTTTAAAAATTTACCATCGTGGAAGCAGATTTTTAGTAATTACCGGATAGAATTTGAAAACAGTAGAGAATTTTTTACCCACAACAATAATGAAAAAGTTACACTAGAGAGGGCCGTACTATTAGAAGACGGATCGCTGATGTGTGACGGCCAAAGGATATTTAGTTTACGATGAGTGAAGTTATTGTTATCGCCAATCAAAAAGGGGGAGTGGGTAAAACCACAACCGCCGTCAATTTAGCCGCATCTTTGGCCGTTGCTGAAAAAAAAGTATTGTTGATCGATGCCGATCCACAAGCCAATGCAACAACCTCATTAGGGTACCATCGCAACAACTATGAGTTTAATATCTATCATGTATTGATCGGTGCGAAGAAACTTCGAGAAATCATCTTAAAAACATCCTTGCCAAAACTTTTTTTGGCTCCGTCCAATATTGGTCTTGTCGGAGTTGAAAAAGAGTATTACGATGCTGATAACGCAAAAGGGCGTGAACTTATATTGAAACGCGCTATTGCACAGGTGAAAGAAGATTATGATTATGTTATCATTGATTCGCCTCCGGCACTTGGACCGATGACGATTAATGCTCTTTCTGCGTCTAATTCGGTCATCATCCCGATTCAATGTGAATTTTTTGCTTTGGAAGGGTTGGCACAGTTACTTAATACCGTCAAATTGGTACGCAAAACGATTAATCCGAAATTGACAATCAAAGGTTTCTTGCCGACGATGTACAGTGCTCAAAACAACCTTTCTCGTCAAGTATTTGCCGATTTACGTCAACATTTTCCGGCTAAGTTGTTTAAATCAGGAGGGAGTGATGATTATATTGTCATCCCACGTAACGTTAAATTGGCAGAATCTCCGAGTTTTGGAAAACCGGCCATTTTGTATGATGTAAAATCAAGCGGCTCCATGGCGTACCAAGATTTGGCACACGCTATTATCGCCTAAAGGAAAAATATGGCGAAAGCATCTGCATTAGGTCGAGGTCTTGGCGCACTGTTAAGCGAAATCGAAGAGGCATATGATAATGAGCTTCCCAAGAAAGGGGGAGTCGAAGAAATTGCTGTTAGTAAAATCCGTCCTAACCCGTATCAACCACGTAAGCATTTCGATCCTGAATCTTTAGCTGAACTTTCTGAATCCATTAAAGTACATGGTTTACTGCAACCAATCGTTATCAAAGAAGATTTAGACGGTTATATCCTTATTGCAGGAGAACGACGCCTTCGTGCGAGTAAACTGGCTAAAAATAAAACGATCAAAGCGATTGTTGTGTCAGTAAGTGACGAGCAGATGCGTGAGCAGGCCTTGATCGAAAATATTCAGCGTGATGAGCTAAATGTTATTGATTTAGCACAAGCCTATCAAGAATTAATTGATATTCATGAGCTTACGCATGAACAACTTTCTCAAACCGTTCATAAAAGCCGTACTCAGATCACCAATACCTTACGCCTTTTGCAACTGAGTGAAAAAGGGCGAAAAGCTCTTGTCGATGGAAAAATCAGTGCGGGTCATGCGAAGGTGATTTTGGGGCTTGAAGCGGGTGAACAAGCGATGATGATCGATTCGATTATCGGCCAAAAGTTGAGTGTTCGTGATGTGGAAAGTATGGTTAAAAAAATTAAACTTCCTTCAACGCTTCACACAGCCTCTCATGAAGTTGATGAATTAAATTTTACTCTATTGAAAAAACATTTGTCTTCTCTTGGTTATAAATGTAGCACAAAAGGTTACAAATTAACCCTTGAATTTGAAGATAATGGACAAATTGAATCATTTTTAGACCTACTTTCTTAATATCTCTTGACGTTTAACTGTCCCTTCAATTTATAAGTTGTATAATCACGCAACTTTTAGGAGGTGGTATGTTAGATATAAGTCCGATGCTGCTTGGCAGCACACTGATTGTCTTCCTTGTCCTTATTGCCCTACTAAACAGTTTGCTTTACAAACCTCTTTTCAGTTACATGGAAAAACGGGATGCGGATATTAAAAAAGATTTGGAACAAGTTGGCAACAACGATTCTGAAATCGCCGCGTTTCACGCCAAAGCTGAGAAGATTATGAGTGATGCTAAACTGGAAGCAGCGGCATTAAGAGAAAAAGTTATTGCTGAGGCCAAAGCGCTGGCAAATAGCAGAATAGAGACAAAACGTGCTGAATTAGCACTTGAGTACGCAACGTTCGAAGGCGAACTGTCGCAAGAGAGAACACGGTTGATTGCTGCGCTTCAAGATGAAGTGCCTGCATTCCAAACGGCTGTATCAGCAAAACTAAGTCAGATATAAGGGACGCAATGAGTAAAATAATCGTTACAGTATTACTGCTCAGCGCGTATCTATTTGGATCGGATGCTGGTGCAGAGGGCTCTACGGACATCGTTCAACGAACGATTAACTTCCTGATTTTTGCCGGAATTTTGTTTTATATTTTGGCTGAACCGGTTAAGAGCTATTTTAGCGGAAGAAGTACGGGTATTGCCGATGAACTTGAAAAAGTTCAAGAGCGTCTTCGTGAGTCAAAACGTCTAAAAGAAGCGGCCGAGCACAAAATCGAAGAAGCGGAACATTTTGCGAATGAATTGAGTGAATCAAGTAAAAAAGAAAACAAAATTTTGTCTGACAAAATTTTGGCTCAATCTGAACAAGATCTTGAGATTATTACAAAGCAAAATGTTGCATTAATGGAACTTGAGAAACGTAAAATGGTTCGTGAAGTGGTTTCTGAAGTAATGAATGATGTTATGAACAGTAGCAATGATGCTTTAGGTAAAGAAGCGATGACCGAAATCTTGAAAAAGAAGGTGGCCTAAATGCGACATGAACTAATTGCAAAACGTTACATTAAACCTTTGATGGATACATGTGATCAATCATCATTAGATAATTTAGCGCTACTTCTCAACAGTGTTGCTAAAGCTTATGAAAATGAAAAATTCATTCTTATTATGAACAACAATGAGATCACTCTCGATGCTAAACGCCAACTAATCTTAGATATGGTTGCTTCGGCAAACAGCTCTACGGTTAACAATCTTATTAAACTATTGGCTGAAAATGGGCGTCTTTTATTGATTCCTACCCTTGCAGACCAATTGACACGTGAGATCGCACGGGCAAAACGTACTTTTAGTGGACGTATTTATAGCAACAGTGTTGTCGATCAGGCATCAGTCGAAACGATTGGACGTGATTTGGGTACAAAAATGGGAGCAACGATCTCTTTGAGTTATGTTGCTTCTGATTTTGACGGAGTCCGTGTTGAAGTTGATGATTTGAATGTTGAAATCAATTTTTCAAAAAGCCGCCTCAATGCTCAATTAGTTGAGCACATTTTAAAAGCAATTTAACCCTCGGGAAAGGAGAAATAGTGGTAGCAAAAGTACAAGCAGACGAAATCAGTTCAATCATTAAAGAACGAATTGAAAATTTCGAACTTAATGTAGATATTAATGAAACCGGAAAAATCGTCTCATACGGAGATGGAATCGCTCAAGTTTATGGCTTGAACAATGTTATGGCCGGAGAGATGGTAGAATTTGAAGACGGTTCACGCGGTCTGGTTATGAACCTTGAGGAGAGCAGCGTCGGTGTTGTTATTCTTGGTAAAGGTAAAGATCTTCGCGAAGGTATGTCAGTAAAACGTCTTGGACGTCTTTTACGTGTTCCTGTCGGTAATGCACTTCTTGGGCGTGTTGTAAACGCTCTTGGTGAGCCAATTGATGGAAAAGGACCAATCGAAACAACAGAAATCCGTTTTGTTGAAGAGAAAGCTCCAGGGATTATGGCTCGTAAGTCGGTTCATGAACCGATGGCAACCGGTATTAAAGCGATTGACGCTCTTGTTCCGATCGGACGTGGTCAACGTGAACTTATCATCGGTGACCGTCAAACCGGTAAAACTACCGTTGCTTTGGATACGATCATCAACCAAAAAGGGAACGGTGTAGTCTGTGTTTACGTTGCGATTGGTCAAAAAGAATCGACGGTAGCACAAGTTATCCGTCGTCTTGAAGAACACGGTGCGCTTGAATACACTATTATCGTTTCTGCTCCTGCTTCTGAAGCGGCAGCTCTCCAATTCCTTGCTCCGTATACCGGTGTAACGATGGGTGAGTATTTCCGTGACAACGCGCGTCATGGTTTGATCGTTTATGATGATCTCTCTAAACACGCGGTAGCTTACCGTGAAATGTCATTGATCCTTCGCCGTCCTCCGGGCCGTGAAGCATATCCGGGTGACGTTTTCTATCTACACTCTCGTCTTTTAGAGCGTGCAGCGAAATTGAACGATGAGTTGGGTGCGGGTTCATTGACAGCACTTCCGATCATCGAAACTCAAGCGGGTGACGTTGCGGCGTATATCCCAACTAACGTTATTTCGATCACTGACGGTCAAATTTTCTTGGAAACTGACTTGTTCAACTCAGGTATCCGCCCTGCGATCAACGTAGGTCTTTCTGTATCACGTGTCGGTGGTGCTGCACAAATCAAAGCAACAAAACAAGTTGCAGGAACATTGCGTCTTGATTTGGCACAATACCGTGAGCTTCAAGCGTTTGCCCAATTTGCTTCTGATTTGGATGAAGTAAGCCGCAAACAACTTGAGCGTGGTCAACGTATGGTTGAAGTATTGAAACAGCCTCCATATTCACCACTCGGTGCTGAAAAACAAGCATTGGTTATTTTCGCGGGTAATGAAGGGTATCTTGATGATATTTCTGCAGATTCAGTCGTTAAATTTGAAGCGGATTTGTATCCGTTTATTGAAGCGTCTTATCCACAAATTCTTGAAAACATCCGTAGTACATCAAAAATCGATGATGAAACGATGGCAATGATGAAAAAAGCACTCGAAGAGTTTAAATCTACTTTCGTTGCTGAATAAGGATCTTTATGGCTAACTTGAAAGAGATTCAAAGACAGATCAAAAGTGTTTCGAACACGCAAAAAACTACGCGTGCAATGAAGCTTGTTTCAACGGCGAAACTTCGCCGTGCGGAAGAGCTTGCGAAACGCTCACGTCTGTTTGCACAAAAAACGAATCAAGTGATAGCTGAAATCGCAGGACGTATTAAATGCAATAAAGTGGGCGGGATTGAAAACCGCTGCTTCATTGAGAATGATGCACCTGAAATGATCGACATTATTTTTGTAACAGCGGACAAAGGGCTCTGCGGCGGTTTCAACATGCAAACCATCAAAGCGGTTAAACGTCTAATGAGTGAATACAAAAATAAAAAAGTCAAAATCCGCCTTCGCGGTATCGGGAAAAAAGGGATTGAGTTTTTCAATTATAATGAAGTAGAGATGCTTGATGCAGTGAAAAACTTGAGTTCTGCTCCTGATATGCAACGCTCCAGCGAGTTTATGACGAGATCAATTAATGATTTCAAAGAGGGTAAAATTGATGCGGTTTATCTTGTGTACAACGGATATAAAAACGTCATTACCCAAGAGTTGCATGTTAATCGTGTATTGCCGGTCAATGTAGAGAGTTACGATTGTGAAAAAGCTCAAAACACTATGTTAGAGCTTGAAGCACAAGATGAAGAGAAAATGCTTGATTCATTAGTAACAAAATACGCTGAATACAATATGTATTATGCTCTGATCGATTCTGTTGCGGCAGAGCACAGTGCACGTATGCAGGCAATGGATGCTGCAACCAACAACGCTAAAGAGATGGTTAACTCGTTGAAAGTCAAGTTTAACAAAGCGAGACAAGAATCGATTACAACCGAACTTATCGAGATTATCAGCGGCGTCGAGTCGATGAAATAATTATGGAGGAAAGAATGATTGGTAAAATTGCTCAAGTAATTGGTCCGGTTGTTGACGTTGATTTTGAAGGGTATTTACCTGCAATCAATGATGCAATCGAAGTAAATGTAAGTGTAGAAGGGAATACGACTCGTCTTATTCTTGAAGTAGCATCTCACCTTGGAAACGGTCGTGTACGTACGATCGCTATGGATATGTCAGAAGGTCTTGTTCGCGGAATGGCGGCTCGTGCAACTGGTGCTCCGATCAAAGTTCCGGTTGGAGAAAAAGTTCTCGGACGTATCTTCAACGTAATCGGTGAAACTATCGATGGCGGCGATCAAGTAACAGATTGTGATACATGGTCAATTCACCGTGATCCTCCACCACTTGTTGACCAAAGTACAAAAACTGAGATGTTCGAAACGGGTATCAAAGTTGTTGACCTTTTGGCTCCATACGCTAAGGGTGGTAAAGTTGGTCTTTTCGGTGGTGCCGGTGTCGGTAAAACCGTTATTATCATGGAACTTATCCATAACGTCGCACACGGGCATGACGGTCTATCTGTTTTCGCCGGTGTCGGTGAGCGTACTCGTGAGGGGAATGACCTTTACCACGAGATGAAAGAATCAAGCGTTTTGGACAAAGTAGCACTGTGCTACGGTCAAATGTCTGAACCGCCGGGAGCACGTAACCGTATCGCTCTTACAGGTCTTACTATGGCGGAGTACTTCCGTGATGAAAAAGGACTTGACGTATTGATGTTTATCGATAACATCTTCCGTTTTGCACAATCGGGTTCTGAGATGTCAGCACTTCTTGGACGTATCCCATCAGCCGTTGGTTACCAACCGACATTGGCTCGTGAAATGGGTGCTCTCCAAGACCGTATTACATCAACCAAAAAAGGTTCAATCACTTCGGTTCAAGCGGTATACGTACCTGCGGATGACTTGACTGACCCGGCTCCGGCTTCGGTATTTGCTCACCTTGATGCGACTACGGTTCTTAACCGTAAAATCGCTGAAAAAGGGATCTATCCTGCGGTTGACCCATTGGATTCAACCTCTCGTTTGCTTGATCCGCAAATCATCGGTGAAGAGCACTACGGTGTTGCTCGCGGTGTTCAAAAAACATTGCAAAAATACAAAGACTTGCAAGATATCATTGCAATTCTCGGTATGGATGAGCTTTCAGAAGATGATAAATCAACTGTTGAGCGCGCACGTAAAATCGAGAAATTCCTTTCTCAACCGTTCTTCGTTGCGGAAGTATTTACCGGTTCTCCAGGAAAATACGTTTCACTTGAAAACACTATCAAAGGGTTCAAAGGAATTCTTGAGGGTGAATTCGACCATATGCCAGAAGGCGCGTTCTACATGGTTGGTGATATGAATGAGGCGATTGAAAAAGCTGCTAAAATGAAAAGCAAGTAATTGCTTCTCGCCTTATAAGGAAACACGATGGAAACACTCCTCTTAGAAGTGCTAACCCCAAGCGGTCCGATTTATAACGGGCCGGCTAAAAGCGTCACCCTTCCGGGTGAAGAGGGAGAATTTGGTGTTCTCCCTGAACACGTCTCTTTGACTACATTGCTCCAAGCTGGAGTAATAGATATTCAAAAAGAGAACGGTAAAACAGAATCAATCGTCGTGAATTGGGGTGTAGTCCAAATCACCCAAAACAAAGTAGTTGTTTTGGTAGACGGTGCGGTTGCTATTCGTGGAGATAATGAAGGAGATATCGCTAAGGCACTTGATGAAGCGAAATCTTTGATCAGCAGTGTTGGCGATTCCAATGCTATGATCGCATCAGTATCCGCACGTATCGAATCTGCGGCACATCATTTAGTCTAAAAAATGTTTCAGACATTTGCCGATTTTTATGACAAAAGCCATCCGGTAACACTCATTGTGTTACTGGTTCTCTCTTTCTACTTTATTGCCGTTAATTGGGTCTTTTTTTACCGTTTCTTTTCACTAAATCAATGGATTGGTACTGAAAATCAATCGCTTGAGTCCTTGTTATTAGGGTCTAAGCAGATTCCAGACTATGCCTATTTAAGCCATTTTATTAAATCTTCATCCCGTCTTTCTGTTTCACTGTTTGATATGGCTTCTTACGCTGCTACCAAAGAGTCGACAAAAGGGTTGATGTTTCTTTCCGTTGTTGCATCAACTACCCCGTTTATAGGCCTTTTTGGTACGGTTGTTTCTATCTTGGATACGTTTGATCATATCGGTCAGGCCAGTGGGACGATGAGCATTATAGCTTCGGGTGTATCGGATGCTCTTGTCGCAACGGCGTCAGGTATCTTTGTCGCAATATTCGCTTATACCTATCATCAAATTCTTAAACGTAAAGCGTTTGAATTATCAGGTCTGATTCGTATGCAAGGCGATGCACTCCTTTCAAAAGAAGTGTAAGCGTGTTTGATTGGGATGAAAAACCGGAACTGAACATTACTCCGCTAGTGGATGTAATGCTCGTTTTGCTGGCCATTTTAATGGTTATTTCTCCCAATATTGTTTATGAAGAGTTGATCCGTCTCCCGAAAGGTTCTGCTCAAAAAGAGATCACAGAAAAAAAAGAGATTGAAATTATAATTTCTGATGAGCGAAAAATCAACATTGGTCAAGATCAATTTCAACTTGAAACTTTTGCCGATAATTTTATCCGTTTGGCTCCTTCTTACCCAGCTGATTCTACGGTACGTATTAGTGCTGACGGACGTTTGAATTACAGTGAAGTTATGAATGTTTTAGCCGTCGTTAAAAAAGCCGGTTTTCAAAATGTCTCTCTTGTCACTGCACCATAAACAATCTATTTTCAAAGTTTTTAGTATGAGGACTTTGTAAATGGGTTCGAATCAAGAACGCTACTTTTTTTTGAGCGGGTTAATCTCATTTTCTCTTTTCATCGCTCTAGTCGTTTTAGCAGGGTATTCTCTTCTCCTCACCCCTAAAATCGAACAGTTTGCTATGATGCAAAGTAATGTGATCAATGTTTCTATTGCAATTTCCGAGACAAAAGCTACGGAACAAAGTGATCCTGAACCCTCCGTGACCCCTACAGAACCTGAAGTTGCTCAAGAACCAAATGAGGTTGTAAAATCCGAACCCATACCTGAAATATCCGATCTTTTTTCTCAGGTCAAAACTGAAAAGTCTCCTAAAAAAAGGGAGGATGATAGTAAGCGCCGAGATGATTTGAATGCATTGGAAAAAGAGCTTTTAGAAAAAAAAGAGACGCCCCGTTTTTCGGATAAAGTGAATAAAGTTACCCTTGCTAAACCTTTTGTAAAAGTGATTCCGCAAGGGGGATCGACGGGGCCGCTCGTTAACGAATACCATGCTAAGATTCAAGGTTTGGTTTATACCTATTTTCGTCCACCCTCAGGGAGTGCAGGTGAAGTGGCACGGGTACGCATGAGTATCAGTGCATCGGGGAAACTGATCTCTTACCGTATTCTCAGTTATTCAAGAAACAGTTCTTTTAACAGTGAAATTGATTGGCTGAAAGAGCGCCTTAATTCGATCCATTTTCCCGAACATCCAGATGGCAAAGATGCAGTATTGGAATTTATTTTAACGGCTAAGGAGTAGTCATTTGAAAATTATCTTTTTTTGGTTATGTTTGATTCAACTTTTATGGGGTGCGGATGCGACCATAGAAGTGGTTAAAGGGGTAGCGAGATTAACACCGTTAGCCATTGAAGACTCATCGCCCCAAAGCACGGAGATGTCTCAAAAATTCTCACAAATGTTAGCGGCAGATATGAATGTCGTTTCGATGTTTAGTGTCGATGAGAGCTATGCTATGGCTGGATTTGATGCAACTTCCCCTGCACCTGCGCATAAAGAGGCTCGTTATCTTTTGCGTTATCGTTTAGTCAATGATGGAATGGGCGGAGTAAAAGCGGATGTAAAACTTCTTCAAGACGGTACTCCCCTTTTTCTTAAAAGCTATATTTTGAAACAAAGTGAAATGCTGGTTTTTCTCTCTCACTCCGTAGCGTATGATATTAATGCCAAAATCGGAGGATCCCCGATTGATTGGATTAAACGAAAAGTTTTATTTGTCCGTTTAACCAGTCCAAGACACTCTGAAATTGTCGCTTCAGACTATACCCTTTCGTATCAAAAAGTGATTTTAAAAGGGGGGATATATGGATTTGCAAAATGGGCTAATCGTGAGCAGAGTGATTTGTACTACACTTCACTTTCCGATTTTAAACCGACAATTTATAAGATGAATCTTTTGAGCGGAAAAAAAGAGAAAGTGATCAGCTCAGATGGGATGGCGGTATGTTCCGATGTCAGCGAAGACAGCACCCGTCTTTTGCTCACATTGGCCCCTACGGGGCAGCCTGATATTTATCAGTACGATTTGAATTCTAATACTAAAACACGTATAACCGATTATTCCGGGATCGATGTAAACGGCCAGTTTATGGGAGATGGTTCCATCGCTTTTGTTTCGAATCGTTTTGGCTACCCCAATGTTTTTTCAACGCGCATTAACAGTAATGCTGTTTCGCAACTTGTGTATCAAGGTAAAAATAACTCATCCCTCAGTTCATATAAAAATTTCTTGGTCTATAAAGCACGTGAAAGTACTTCCGGATACGGTGGAAATGCTTTTAACTTGCATTTACTCTCCTTAAATTCTGGGAATATAAAACGCTTAACGGCCAGTGGAGAGAATGATTATCCACGATTTTCTCCTGATGGAGAAGCGATTTTGTATATTAAACAAGAGGGATCGCGCAGTTCTATCGGTCTTATCCGTTTCGGGATTAATAAAAGCTTTGCATTTCCCCTCAAAATAGGGAGAATTCAATCGATAGACTGGTAATGTTAATGTTTTTTTCGGTAACATTCCTTTATCAACAATCATGAGGTGACGACAATGATGAAAAACATAGCTTTTTTAAGCGCAACAGTAGCGATGCTCGTTTTGAGCGGATGTAGTACAAAAGAGCCTGCAATTGATGCAACAGCATCTACTGCCGGAAGTTCAGTAGGAACAGGTGTAAATCCTAATGCTACGACATCAACCGATTCCAATGCTGTAATCGCTCCGATTACGAATGCAAATGCGAATGATACAGCAGCGGCAAACGGTACCAATGGCTCAGATGCTCAATTGGTGAGTATTTTGTTTGATTACGATAAATTTGATATTCGTGAAGACATGCAAGCAGCAATGACGAAAAACACCTTGTTGGTTAAAGAAAAAACGATTAAACTCGAAGGTAATTGTGACGAATTCGGTAGTGATGAGTACAATTTTGCCCTTGGTCTTAAGCGTGCAAATGCGGTTAAAACAGCTTTGGTAAACAGTGGCGCAAATGCAGATTCTATCAGCATGGTCAGTTTTGGCGAAAGCAATCCCGTTTGTTTGGAAAAAACACAAGAGTGCTGGGCTAAAAATCGTCGTGTAGACTTTAAACTTCCATAAATGCGTTCGTTAGTAACTTTCTCCTTTTTATTCTCTATTCTTGCCTCAGCCTCGGAGCCTTCGGTCTTCGGTGCGGGTGATCTGAATTCCCCCAATCCTTACGGTCTTACCCATGAAGAAAAGCTGATTCTTGAAAATAAAAAAGAGCTCCAGACGGTTATTCAAAAAAATAATGCCCAAAGTGCCAAAGTTGAGAGTGTGACTGAACGTTTAGACGGTATGCAAGGGATTATCGAGGGGCTTGCTCAGAGATCGAATGAACAAGCGTTAATGCTTCAAAAGATCCAAGAGAAAGCAACCGCAGAGAGCAATAACAGTGTGAGTATGGAAGATCTCGGCAAACAAATTTCCGCCAATACGGAAAATATTGCCCAGTTCAAAACCCTTCTCGAAGAACTCTCTTTACTCGTGGATGGAATCAACAGCAATTACGTAACAAAAGATCAGTTCGCCGCGTTGATTAAACAGCTCAAAGTCAGTGTTCCTAGCAGTGAGAAATCTGCAACTCCGGCAAAAATGGATAATAGTGCGATTGAGAAAGAGGCGAATAAACTTTTTTCTCAAAGAAAATACAGTGAAGCACAAATCTATTTTGAACAGATGGTTCAAAAAAAGCACAAGTCAGCCGAAGCGTTGTTTATGATCGGTGAGACACATTTTGAGCGTAAAAACTACAAAGAAGCGGTAGCTACTTATAAAGAGTCTGCTTCTCGTAACGAAAAAGCAGGATATATGCCTACCCTTTTGCTCCACTCTGGTTTATCGATGGAAAAAATAGGGGATAGCACAACCGCAAAAGCATTTTATCAGGCGACTATCTCTAAATATAGCGGCAGCGGAGCAGCAAAAGAAGCACAAGAGCAATTATCTAAGTTGAAATAAGCAGAGACGTTCTAAGTGAGCGTTTTCAGCATCACCATAGGTAAATGTGCTAAAATCGCATCATCTAAAGTTAAGGCACTACAAATGGCAATCGAAAACAATCAAATCGTATCGATCGAATACGAAGTACGTGATGGCGGAAACGTCGTAGACAGCAATGTTGGCGGGCATCCGTTGACGTTTATGTTCGGAAAAGGACAAATCATTCCTGGTCTTGAAGCAGGGATTGCTAATATGAACATGGGTGATAAAGGTGATGTTCTTGTAAAAGCTGCTGATGCATATGGCGATTACAATGAAGAGGCACAACAAGAACTTCCACGTGAACAATTTGCAGGGATCGATTTGAATGTCGGTATGACATTGTACGGTCAAGGTGAAGATGGCGGAACCGTTCAAGTTATGGTTAAAGAGATCAAGGATGATATTGTAATCATCGATTTTAATCACCCGCTTGCAGGGAAAGATTTGGTATTTACGGTAACCATCAGCAGTGTTCGTGATGCATCGGCTGAAGAAGCGATGAGCGGAATTCCTGCTGAGAACAAAGTGGATGAGAGCGGATGTTGTGGAAGCGGCGGTAATCACGGCTGTGGATGTCACTAATTTTTTAACCGCTTCAAGCGCTTCTATCGAAGCGTTTAAAACCGCTAATTTACTCAAAGGTTTAGGGGTAAATGCTATTATTTTAGGAGAGCGCGGAACGGGTAAACTTACCCTAGCGCGCTATATCCTTCCTCATGCGCCCATCATTGATGCCAGTCATTTTGATGAACTTCTGGATGCGATTGAATCTCATAGTGATGTTATTATTCATCGTCTTGATAATGTTGCAAATCTCAAACGTCTTATTGAAACCATCCAAAAAACACGTACCCGTGTAATTGCTACCGGCGGTGGACGTTATTCCCAAGATCAGCTGGATGAGATTTTTACCATTCGCCTTGCATTACCCCCTTTAAGTGAACGTAATGAAGATGTCACGGTATTGATTGATGCTTTTGTTAAAGAGGCGAGAGATACTCTCGGAAAATCTGAGCCATTTGATCTTGAAGGCTTTGTCCCGGATCTAAGCGAAAATGCCATATCGCTGCGACGTCAGGTCTATCTGCATTATCTGTTTGACAGTATCAATGAGAATGATTTGATGGAAATTATGGAACATTATTTAGAAGTAAAGCTCGGAAGCAACAATGATTATCGAGCTTTTTTGCATCTGTATGAAGTTCCGCTTATCCGTGCAGGTATCAAGCGGTTTAAATCTCAGTTGCAATTAGCTGAGCGGCTTGGACTGAACCGTAATACATTACGGAAAAAAATTGCAGATCATGCAGAGTATAATTTAGAAACCAAGGAGCATTAATGTCCAAAAAAATCGCGATGATTTTCCCGGGTCAGGGATCCCAAACTATTGGTATGGGTAAATCATTTTATGAAAATTCTCCATTAGCGCGTGAGATGTTTGAAAAAGCGGGTGAGCGTATCGGTGTTGATTTTACCCAACTTTTGTTTGAAACAAATGAACAGCTTGATAAAACCGAGTATACACAACCTGCGATTTTATTGATTTCAATGATTGCGTATAAACTCTTTCAAGAGACTCATCCAACAACGGCAGTGATGTTTTTGGGTCACTCTTTGGGTGAATTCAGTGCTCTATGCGCATCGGGCGCAATTGATTATGTTGATGCGGTAGAATTAGTACACAAGCGCGGGAAACTTATGAGCCAAGCGTGCGAGAGTATCAATGCGGGAATGATGGCGATTTTAGGTTTGGATGATGCGGTTGTTGAAGAACTTTGTATCAAGGCCGAGAGTGAAGGCAAACGAGTTTGGCCGGCTAACTATAACCAAGCGGGTCAGCTCGTCGTAGCGGGAATCAAAGAAGATCTTCAAGCGATGGAGAGTGTATTCAAAGAAGCGGGAGCGAAGAGAGCATTGCTTTTGAATATGTCAATCGCTAGCCATTGTCCACTTCTTGAGTCTGCGATGGACCCGCTAGGCGAAGCGATGGAAGCGATGGTTAATGATTCTTTTAGTGCTCCGATCGTCTCAAATGCTTCGATGGAGCGTTATGCAACCAAAGAAGATGCAATAAAATGGCTCAAAGTTCAGTTGATTCAGCCGGTTAAATACAAACAATCGATTGAAGCTATCAGTGGTGAAATTGAGATGATGATTGAATTTGGAAACGGTGCAGTTCTCAAAGGGCTGAATAAGCGTAATGCTCCTGATGTTGAGACCGTGGGGATTTCGGATATGGAATCACTTGCAAAGGTATGTGAAGCCCTCTCATGAAGCTAGCATTGATTCAATCTTCACCAAAACTCAATCGTTCCAACCTCAGTGATGTTTTAGGGCTGATTGAAGCGAATTCAGATGCGGATGTTGTCATTTTCCCTGAACTCTCTCTCAGCGGGTATCTGCTGCAGGATAAGCTTTATGAAGATGCATGGAAGATTGAAGAGTTATCCACTCTCGCAGAGGCCAGTATTGCGTGTGATATTGCGATCGGTGCCGCATTGTGGGATGAGGGAAAAGTGTATAACAGTGCCTTGTACTTTTCACAAGGAAAATTAGTCCACATCCATCACAAAAATCACCTTCCGACGTACGGAATGTTTGAAGAGGGGCGTTATTTCATTGCCGGTGATACGATAGAACCGTTTGAAACTCCATACGGAAATGCTATCATGGTTATTTGCGAGGATTTATGGCGTGCAGAGACGATAACTGCGATTGCGGCAAGTGATGCTGAAATAGTTTACGTCCTTTCTGCTTCGCCTGCACGGGGGTTTGAAGAAAATGCGTTGGTGATTGAATCCCAATGGGATGCTCTTTTAAAGGCTACGGCATTGCTAAGCCATAACTATGTTGTTTTTGTCAACCGTGTAGGATTTGAAGATGGTCTTGGATTTTGGGGTGGTAGCCGGGTGATTACCCCAATGGGACTATGTGAGCATGTATTGGAGAGGTTTGAAACTCAAAGTGTAGTGGTTGAACTGAACCATTCCCTTCAAAAACTGGGACGTTACCTGTCTCGTAATTCATAAAAAAGTAGGTATAGGATGCAAATAGCCATTATGGGCGCAATGCGTGAAGAGATCGATCCGATTTTAGCTGCACTCGGTGATTACACGAGCGAAGAACATGCCGGAAATATATTTTACCGTGCACAGTACGCAGGGCATGATCTTGTCATTGCCTATTCAAAAATCGGGAAAGTCTTTTCGGCGATTACCGCTTCGGTAATGCTGGAGCGTTACGGTTGCAAAGCACTTCTATTTAGCGGTGTCGCCGGTGGCATATCTAAAGATTTGAAAATCGGCGATTTGATTATGGCGAGCCAATTGTGCCAACATGATGTCGACATCACCGCATTCGGTCATCCTGATGGATTTATCCCCGAGAGTTCGGTAATGATTGAATCGGATGCTGATCTACGCTCTTTGGCATCAGAGATTGCGATTGATATGGGTGTTGATTTGTATGAGGGGATTATTGCGACGGGAGATCAGTTTGTTGCATCGCCAGAGCGTAAAGCATGGATTGAAAAAACCTTTAATGCCGATGCCTTAGAGATGGAAGGGGCAAGTGTCGCTTGTGTCTGTCATAACTTTGGAGTTCCGTTTTTTGTTCTTCGTTCTATCAGTGACAGTGCTGATGGGGATGCCGGTGTTGATTTCGATACCTTTTTGCAAAGTTCGGCACAGGTGAGTGCCAAATTCATTTTAGAGATGGTAAAACGCATTGGCGATTAAATTAAGTAAAAAGATAATGCGCCAAATCGGGCGTACAAATGGTGAATTCGGTCTTATCGAAGAGGGTGATAAAATTCTGGTTGCTCTTAGCGGCGGTAAAGATTCCCTTACGATGGTACATGCGATGCGCGAACAGCAACGTCGTGCCCCATTTAAATTTGAGATACTGGCCGTGACAGTGACGTATGGGATGGGGGAAGATCTCTCTGCCCTAATCGCACATTGTGCCGAGCATGGGATTCCTCATGAAATTCATGAGACCAATACGTATGAGATCGCGGGTGA
Organism: Sulfuricurvum sp. RIFCSPLOWO2_12_FULL_43_24; assembly: GCF_001829605.1. Lineage (NCBI taxonomy): Bacteria > Pseudomonadati > Campylobacterota > Epsilonproteobacteria > Campylobacterales > Sulfurimonadaceae > Sulfuricurvum > Sulfuricurvum sp. RIFCSPLOWO2_12_FULL_43_24. The sequence continues at coordinate 37,319 of NZ_MIBT01000015.1, forward strand.
GAAAATTCGCCAGAACTCTTCGTTTTGCAGTTTCTTTTCACGTATGCGCAGAGGTGCATTGTACAGTGCGGCAGAGAAATTCGGATGCAATAAAGTAGCCCTTGGCCATCATCTCGATGATAGTGCAGAGAGCTTTTTTATGAATCTAATTTACAACGGTCAGATGAGAGCGCTTGCTCCCAAATACAAAGCAGGCAACGGGCTAATCGTTATCCGTCCTCTGATACAGCTGCGTGAACGTCAGCTTGCTGCCTGTGCATTGGAAAATGAGATGCCGACCATCGGTGATGAAGCATGTCCAGCCATGCGGTTTGATGTCAAAATGCCTCATGCCAGAGCAAGTATGAAAAAAATGCTCTTTGAGATGGAAGAGAAATATCCTGATCTATTTGTTTCGATCAACTCCGCATTCGGTCATATCAGCGATGAAACTTTTTTTGATCCTAAGCGTTTTGCTTTATAAATTCAAGCACTTTATGATCGGCTCGGCTGAGTGATAGCTGTGCGATCTCTCTAAGATCGAACCATTCAAGCCCTTCTTCATTCATATCCTCAAAACTTAGATAAACGTCCGCTTCGAGGGTAAAATGGCTGTAGCTTTGGGTGATATGTCCTAAATGTTTAAATGGTGTACGAAGCGGCTTTTCAGACTCATAAAATCCCCATAAACCGTGTAAAAATCGCTCCGTACGTTGTGTTAGTGCGTATAACTCTTCTTTTTTATTGACAATGATATTGCGGAATCGGATCGGTTTGATCGTTTTTATTTTTGGTTCGGGATAGGAGAGGGGATCGAACTTTCCTTGGCATGTTTGTTCAAATGGACAGAGATCGCAGAGCGGCTTTTTCGGCAAACAAAGTGATGAACCGAGATCCATCATCGCCTGATTGTATTCAAAGGGATGAAGAGGATCAAAAAGGGTGTAAGCATATTCCCAGAGCTTTTTTTCATGGCGTTCGCAAAGAGCGAAATAGCGGTGCAGTATCCTCTTTACGTTGGCATCGAGGATAGGTAACGCTTCATCAAAAGCAAAGGCGGCAATAGCGTGGGCAGTGGATCGCCCTATACCGCTAAGCTGCATTAAATCGTGAGCATTAGTCGGGAGTGTACCGTTGCACGTCCTAGCGGCATTATGGAGGTTTTTAGCCCTAGTATAATATCCAAGTCCCTCCCACATTTTTAGAACATCATCCAGCTCGGAATCTGCTACATTTTGCAATGTCGGGAACCTTTGTAAAAACGGGAAATAAAACCGCTCTAACACCGTTTTGACCTGCGTTTGCTGAAGCATGATTTCACTGAGGTAGATGTGATAGGGATTATCCGTGGTTCGCCATGGGAGATCATGACGGCCATTGATTTTATACCATGCTAGAAGCAATTGTTGCGGGGTAGACATTTAGAACTTATCCAAGGGTAGGGGGATTAAAATACCAAAAGGCTCCGAGTGCTATGATGCCAAAAATTGCAATTTTAAAAACCCATTTCATTAGTTTGAGATAGACTAAAAAGAGGATAATACCGACTAGACCCATTGAACCTAATCCGTATCCGCTCATCAAAAAATCGATCATTTGAACTCCAAAAGTAAATGTGCCATTATAGCAAATGGTATAATCGCATGTATGAAAACTGTAGAGAAACTATTTAGTGATTCGATTGAGATAAAAGGATCGAAATTTATCGCTCATTTAATACCAAATACGATGTTTGATGAGCAAATGGCACGGTTACGCGCCGAACATCCTAAAGCGGTTCATTGGGTGAGCGCATCTCGTAGTCTTAATGAATTTGATCAGATTATTGAATCATCCAGTGATGACGGCGAGCCTAAAGGGACATCGGGTAAACCGACATTAGCGGTTTTACAAGGGCATGAACTGATTAATGCTGCGATTATCACCGTCCGCTATTTCGGTGGAACTAAACTGGGACCCGGAGGGTTGGTACGAGCTTATGCCGATGCCGCAAATGCCGTCTATGCCCAAGCACAACTACACACGTATGAAAAACTTGTTGATCAGAGTTTTACGTGTGAGTATTCAAGTGTTTCGATCGTTGAATATGAGATAACTCAAAAAGGTATTCGTTGCGTTAGTAAAATATTTGGAGAAAAAGGGGCTGAGTTTAGTGTCGAAGCAACAGCAGAGAAACTGGAACAGTTCTATACGGCAGTAGGGCGTACGATTCAAAAACTCTAATAACGTACGATGTAATAATAAAACGTACGTTTATGATATAATACTTTTATTCAGGAGGTAAATCATGACCATTACACCCTCAAAATTGAGAGAAAATCTCTATAATATACTTGATTCTGTGATTGAAACCAAAGAACCGTTGGAAGTGAAACGAAACGGGCAAATTTTAATGATTGTTCCAGAACATAAAAAAAGCCGGCTTAAGGCGATTCAACCTAAAAAAATTACTTCATGCAGTGACGATGAACTCATGAATACGTCTTGGGAGGGTGAATGGAAACCCTTTATTTAGACACCCATATCGTCGTATGGCTTCGGCAGAAAGAGTTGGAGAAATTTTCAAAAAGAGCATTGGATGCGATAGAAAATGCTCATACATTATTGATCTCTCCGATGGTGATGATGGAGCTGAAATATTTGCAGGAGATCGGTCGCCTCACCGATACCCCGTATAATATTCTCGGTGATCTAAATGCAATGATCGATTTACGGGTCGATGAGGTGGAAATGTTTGACGTTATCAAAAAGAGTCTCTCATTGGAATGGACACGTGACCCGTTTGATCGTATTATCGTTGCAAATGCAATGGCACGAGATTATCCACTGCTTACGAAAGATGAGAAGATTTTGACCCATTTTGAGGGGGCATTTTTCGACTAATCTAATGGTTTGTTATGCTTTCTATTATATGCTTCCCACATCTTGGCTACATTAGCATCGATTTCTTCTTTATGTAAATCGATATGTTTGTTTTTCAAAATTAATATAAAACCTGTTAAAGTAAAAAGTAAAAATCCGATTGCCGTAATAATATTATCTTCATGAAAAGGGTCACTTATTTTGCTTTTCAATGATTCTTTAATGACTTTCACTTGAATATCATAGGGATAGGTTTTATGCTGTAAAACGATTTGAACAGCTTTATCTCTCACATAAGAGTTGGGGCTATTTGTAGGCAATAAATCATTATAGAACCATATTTTCCCAATTTGTCCGTTTAATTCTCGATATGCGATGTCATCATTTCCACATGGTATCGCATTGTATTTTAGCCATTTTTCTTTAGCACCATAGCATTCAAGAGCTTTCACAGAACCGTTATTTTGATAAACTACAATTAAAGATCCGGTATCCATAGGTGTCCTACCTGAAGCAATATATTGTATTTTTCCTTCTACAACATTATTTTGATTGAAAGATATTGGTGGGTATCGGATTGTAAAGTAACGTATAGGAAATAATATAAACCATCCAAGTGCAAAACCGGCGAAGACCCCTAACACTATGATTTTTTTTGGAGGTGTCGGTACTGCAAAAGTAGTTGGGAGAATTTTTACAAGCCCTAAAATCATGATTATGGCAAGAAGGTGAATACAAACAATGAAGATATAGACTTCGGTGCTCATTTTTACTCTTTACTCCACAACTTTTCATTGAGTTTTAATTCTTTTACCAATCCAATCGTATTTTGAAGTGTGTTAACGTATTCCATCGCCTGTTTATAATCGAGCAACGAGGTAAAAACCGCTGGTTCAAACAGATCTTTTTCTGTGCCGATTCCGACATGGATATGATTATGGACAAAAGAGACAAACAGCGGATGTGAAACACGACGTTGAAAATCCAAGAGCCGTTTCATCATCGAGTGGGTGAGGATATAACGGGCTTCGATGGGATCACTTCCATACACAACAAAATGTTTCTCAAATTCAGGATCATCCATACGGATAAGATCATTACGGGAAAAATTGATTGATTGAAGCCATCCTCCGATAAGGGAACCGAAACTTTTTTCAGCTTGGTCGGGGAGGATAATCGTTTTAGCTTTGAAGTGTTTGTTGAATTCGGCAACGAGAAAGAGCCCCCGGAAGAGGGTGTGCCATTGGGTACGCCCTTTGGAATCTCGAGTTTGGTATTCGGCATGGACATCGGAAAATTCAAGCGGTACTCCGTCAATCGAGCCTTTGACGTAATCGTTTCCGCTGTAACGGTCTATGGAGTGTTGGAACAGATCACTCCGTTCAAACAGGTGTCGGGAAATCATAAAACCGGGATTGTAGAGGAGATGCGGATCGATGGCATGGATTAGGGGGGTGATGATGCGAGTTTTAAAGTCTTGGGCATATCCCGATGTCATAGCACGGTAGGTGATCGATGCAAGTATGATAAAACCAAAGACGACGGCTATCGAGAGAGGATGCAAAAGACCGAAACTTTTCCCCATCCACAAAGCAACGACGGCAAAAGCGACGATTCCCATTCCTCCATACCATTTGAGCTGAGATATGATCCGTTTTCGGGTCTCTTCAAGCTCATTAGTAGAGGGGTATAGCTCTTTGTAATAAAAATCGGTCAGTTCCGAAACGGATTTCATCGATTAAAAAGGGCATTAACATCAACATTTTGTCGCTCAGTAACGGTGATTTCAAATACCGCTCGTCGTTGTAGATTCATCCATCCTGCCACAATATTGGTTGGGAACATTTCGATAGCATTATTGAGATCGGTGACCGCTTGGTTATAAGCACGTCGTGCAGCGGAGATCTGCTCTTCGATTTCATTGAGTGAGCGTTGCAAGTGCATGACGTTTTCGTTGGCTTTGAGATCGGGATAGGCTTCCATCGCGATATTGATCGCGCCGAGGGCAGAGGTGAGTTTGGCATCGAGAGCAATTTTTTGATCATCACTGATTCCCGGCTTCATCGCCTGTGCACGGTATTCGGTCACTTTTTCCAACGTCCCTTTTTCATGTTCCATATATTGTGAAACCGATGCAACGAGATTCGGGATGAGGTCGAACCGTTTTTTGAGTACCGCATCGACTCCGGCGAAAATGTTTTCAACCTGATTTTTTTTACCGATGAGAGAGTTGTACATCAAAATAGCGATAAGGGCTACGACGCCCAGAATAATGAGAAATATTTGCATACGCTACCTACCTTTTGTGGTGTTTAGATTAGATGATAACATAATTGAGGTATTGAATACAAATGCCTTATTTATAAAAGAGTGATACAATTGGAAAAAAGGGGATAGTATGAAAACGTTAGCAGCAGTAGCATTTACGAGCATGATTATTTTAGGCGGTTGTGCACAATCAGGTGTTGCAGAAGTTGATGCGGATGCGTCAAAATATATGTTGTCATCACAATCGGGTGTCATAACGGATGTCAAACCAGTAGTTGTGAAAGATTCCGGTGGCGGTGGAGCCATAGGAGGTATTAGCGGAGCGGTGATCGGTTCTACCATGGGAGGTGGAAGAGGTTCTGTTTTAACAATGTTAGCGGGTGGATTGGTCGGTTTATATGCCGGAAATGAAATCGGAAAATCGAATGCACAGGAACTATCGGTCACTTTGGATGATAAACAAGAGGTTATTGTGATCTCAAAAGGGACGGAATTCGGAGTTGGTCAACGGGTAAAAATTATTAAGCGAAACGGCCAAATTTATAATGTAGAGTTGGCAAAATAAAGTCGGGGGATTTGATGAAGAAATGGGTCGTAATTGCATTATTGGCTTCACTTTCACTGGTTGAAGCAGAAGCGTCTGTGGATATGACGAATCAGCAAAGACAAGATCTTTTTCAAAAACATAAAGCACTTGAAGAGAAAAGTCATCAAGAACGGATCAAAATTTTGCAAGAGGCGGATGAATGTGTGAAACATGCAGCGACACCTCAATCGTATAAAGAATGTGAACGCCGTGAACAAGCGGCCAGACTTGAATTTAAAAAACATCATCATCCGCAAAAAGAGGCTTTAAGACACGAAAGAGAGATGATCAAAGAGAAATCAATGCATCAGATAAAAAATCAGCAATATCCACGAGGTACGATTGAGACTCATTAGTGTTTTGGGATAATTTTGCGGTAATAAATGGCTGCTGAAATCAAAACCCCAAGATATCCGCATGCCATATCTTTTTGTGCATCCCATTCATCTCCTTGTATACCTAAAAAAGCTGTTCCAAGATCAGCATGAGTCATTTGTGTAGCGATCCATTCTATCACTTCATAGAAACCGGATGCAGCGATCAGAAAAACAAGAGTAAAAGTAAACGTATTTTTAACCGATTTTTCGAATGAGAAAAACAGTTCTAAGAAGGGTAAAAAGAGTAAGAACCCGAATAAAAAGTGGATTACACGGTCGTAATGATTTCGTTCAAATCCGAAAAATTCAGTAAATGGGGTAAAAAAAGGCATTTCACTGTAGGTATAGTGTGCACCTATTCCATGCAAAACAAAAAAGATAAAGAGCATCCAAACACTTGGCTCAGAAAAACCAAACCGCTTCTCACACCAAAGAATAATCGGCAGAGCAATAAATACCAAAAGATTTTCCAACAGCCAATCATCACGATACCATGGATCAATAGCTAAAATTAGCCATACAGCAATGTAAAGGGTAAAAAGTGCAGATTTGAGTTTCATGCAAATATAATAACATAGATAAAGGATATTGTGATGGTAAATAAAAGAAGAGTAAATATGGCGCAGCGGACGGGACTCGAACCCGCGACCCCCTGCGTGACAGGCAGGTATTCTAACCAACTGAACTACCGCTGCAGCGCCAAAAAAAATGGTGGGAATTACAGGACTCGAACCTGTGACATCTACCTTGTAAGGGTAGCGCTCTACCAACTGAGCTAAACTCCCAAGAGTTTAAAAAATAAATCGAAACAACTCGAACAAGTGGCGACCCCTAAAGGATTTGAACCTCTGTTCCTACCATGAAGTGATAGTGTCCTTGGCCACTAGACGAAAGGGTCACTGAACCGCACATGGTGTCTCGTGATGGATTCGAACCATCGGCCCCCTCATTAAAAGTGAGATGCTCTACCGGCTGAGCTAACGAGACCTCTTCAATCATCAAAACTGGACGATTGTGAGGGCGAAATTATAGGGGAAAGATGTCGTTTTGTCAAGGCGAAAGAATGATTTAGGCAAAAAATAATTCTTTGTCTATATTCAGGAGCATTTTTACCGCCATAAGAACACTTTGCTCTTGGATGTAGTTACGATCTCCCTCGAAATGAAATCGTTCCGTATGAACCGATGTTTTAGACCTTGCGCTGATATAAACGGTTCCGACCGGCTTGGTATCGCTCCCTCCGGTAGGCCCTGCGACACCGCTGATGGCCAAGGAATAATCGGCAAAACTAACATTCATCGCCCCCTCTGACATCTCTACAACCACTTCGGCACTTACCGCACCATGATGTTCAAGCGCATAATCATCAACTG